>NZ_JAGDQK010000064.1:0-16310 GCF_017498755.1 Bacillus sp. XF8
ATGCGGTGAAAGTCGCACGTACAGTGTTAAGCGGGGGAAAAGATGGAGATAACTTCAAAGTCTTACCTATCGCAACTGCAGAAAAAGAACAGCCAAAAGCTAACTGTTGTGCTTGATTTATGGCTGATTCCAAAAAAGTGACATACCAACAAAATATAAAATTATTAAAAGGAAAATTGCTATGAAAATAATCAAAGAAATCTTTATCCATAAATTTTTCATCAATAGACCTCCTTTATGAAGAATATTAACATCTATCTAAAATTTGAACAAAATGGTTAGTTGAATCGGAAGTGAGGGATAACGATGAAAAAGAGAGAATGTAAAGCCTGCAATGGGAATTAAATCCAAACAATGTTGTTAACTTACGTAAGGCTATAAAAAAGTAGTCTCTACTTCAAAATATGAATATTCTTTAACAAAATAATCCTTTTAATAGAAAGCGAGGAATAGTAATGGGCTTAGGAAACCGAAGAATGACATTCGAGATGCTTATCAATCTATCGAATGAAATGTATCAACGTGAGGGAGTGGCGCTTATAAACAAGCGTCCAACTCTTGTGAAGGCGTTAAAATAAAAAATAATACCGTTTGGAATAGTGTGAAGAAAACATTGCAGAAAAGGGCAGAAGCATTCCGTTTTAGGTAATGAAAGCTCTTGCTATAACAGTATCAAAGAGTATTTTTTTAGGATAATCACAGTAAAGCATCCAAAACGGGTACTTTTTTCTTTGTTATATAGAAATTACACAATAAACTAGTGAACATTCGAATGAGACAAGCATATGATAAATCCGTGGGACAAGTTATCATATGAGGTGAAACTTGGAGCACCATACTTATTTTTGAGAGTACCTAATGGCGAGTACTCTTTTATGTTGCACTTATTGATAAGGAAGAGCATAAATTGAAGTATAGGACAAGCTAACCGCTTATTCTATTCAGTAATCACTCTATTTATCACGTCGAGAGCATCCACTGAATTGGGTGCTCTTTTTCACATATTAAAGTGGACAAGCATATACTGCTTGTACCTCATTAACTTTAGCTGCTCTATCTTTTGTTAATGAGGATTCTCGCAATCCCTCGAAGGGCGCTCGCGGAAACGGGTGCTCTTTTTTTATTGAATAAAATAGACATTTGAGTGAATATCAGAAGTTGTTTATAATGTAAAAATATAGAAGATATTTATTAGCATTAAATTTCATCTAAGGGGAATCAACAAATGCATAACGAGAAGGAATAGACCTTGCTAAACAATGCAGCGTATATAAGGGAAGACCTAAGAAGTACGGTAATAAAAATCCTAAAATGGAGCATGCTTTAGAGCTGCTTGTAAATTGTGAAGAGAAAGGTGATTACAAACAAGCCTACTCTGTATTAGAAAATGAAGTTGTAAAAGAAAATGAAATGAACGCTATTGTAGCTGAACGTGGTGGGGAAAATTATTATGTTATGGCACGCATACTTAAAATTTTTAAAAAGGACACAGAGAGTATGGATAGTCTGTTTACAAAACTATCAAATGTTAGCATACAATAAAATTTCTCTATCTATAAATAAGTCATACTTTAAATTAAGGAGATTTAAATATGGAAATGATAAATAGAATTCTAAGTGATTTTGCAAAGGTTAATGAATATGATGGCGTTGGTAATGTTTATAGACTATATCTTTTATCAGAAAACACACAAGAAGATATATGTGAACTTATAAAAAAAGATTTAAAGACTACTAGTAATGACACAATAAAACCTATACAGTTGAAAGAATGGGAGCAGGATTTTCTTTCTTGTGAATTCCCCGGAAGTGAAGAGTATTGGTTTGGAACAATACCAAGCGGATATGATTTAAAAGGATTAACACCGAAAGAATTTATAGTAGAACGGCTTTTGCATACATTTGAACAGGGAATCGAAGCCGTTTATTGGGTTGAATTAGATATAGGCGATTATTACGCTTGTAGTTATGAAGATTATGTCTTTAAAACCAATAAGGGGATATATTACCTTTCTATGCAAGTACATGATTAAAAGATAATATATCTTACGTACATAAAGACGAGACTCCTATATAAGTTTTAAGCATACAACTATTTAGAGTTAGTACCCCCCTTTTATATGTACTATAAGGTAAGTAATAAATACATATCAATTTGCTTAGTGATGATGAATAAGGTTTAAATTTGAATCAATATATAGATGAATAATATATAAAGGAGCTCAATCTCAATGGCAAGAAAATTATTGACACAGAGGTTTCCTCTTTTAATTCCTATTAGACTCAGTCAACGTAGGCTGTTTAAAAAAATAAGTGACCGTCTTGAAGGTCATAAATTTCCAAAAACATTTGAGCAAAATCCATTACCTTACAGGATTTATAAACATAAATCTTTGCTTATTAGAAAGTTAGGTGATACGGATATACAGCTGCAATATAACAAAATCACCAATCTAAAGCTAGCCATCAGCAAAATAAACCAGGTTGTAATTAAACCGGGAGAAACATTTTCATTTTGGCATCTTGTTGGTAATTCCAGTGAAAAGGCTGGATATAAAGAAGGAATTATTCTAATGAATGGCGAAGCGATAAAGGGAATAGGCGGTGGTCTCTGTCAGTTAGGGAATCTTCTCTACTGGATGTTTCTTCATTCAGAGTTGGAAACAGTGGAAAGATATCGTCATAGTTTCGATCCATTCCCTGACTATGGACGTGTGATTCCATTTGGAACAGGCGCCACTTTGATGAATGGTATTATTGATCTCAAATTGAGAAATAATTCAAATATTTCCTATCAAGTCAATCTACATCTTGACGAAGAATACATCTACGGAGAAATTAGGGCATCCCAGTATCCTCCATATAAGTATTCTATCGTTGAAGAAGATCATCGTTTTGTAAAAAAAGTAGATGGTCAAGTATACAGACAAAATAAAGTTTATAAAAAAATAGTTGATCGTGTCACAGGTAACTTAGTTGACAAAGAAATAGTCATGGAAAATGATTGCTTAGTAAAATATGAAGTAGATGATGAGAAAATTGAGGGTTCGACTCAAAATTAAATTCTTTTTATTCAAGCTCTTGTATTACCGTACAACAAAGTATTAAACTATTAAAAAATAGTTGTAGACTCAAAGTGCTTTCTGTACATGAAAGCACTTTTTACTAACTTTCAATTGTTTTTTGAAGAGACATATTCAGTACAAAATCGCGAATTACATTCTTAAATTCTCCTTGATTTTCTAAGTAAGGATGGTGTTTAGCTTCTAAGATAGCAATGGACATATTAGGGAACTTAAATTTCTTATAATGATCTGGTCCGATAGCATCATCATATGTTCCACTTATTACAAGGGTAGGTACAGAAATTTCACTTGTGATTTGAGTATAATCTTTAAAGAATTCAGGGGATGAGTGTACATAGTTACGAAAATCAGGGCGATGTTTCAGTTCTTTATCTAAGTCTTCGAAGATTTTATGCCTTTTTCTATCTATGAACTGTAAATCGTAATATTTCCCCATTTCTAGCAACTTTTCAGCCATTACAAAGAAATCTTGATAGAAAGACTCAATAGACTCATAAGTATCCAAAACAGTTTCTTTCCCTAACCATTTTCGTCCTATGTTCATTTGATGCAGGTTTGACTCCCGTTTGTTTAGTGTACAGTTAATCAAGATTAAACTTAAGACACTGTTAGGGTATTGCTTAGTGTAGTTACTAGCTAAAATACCACCAAATGAGTGACCCATTACAATCCATTTATCTATATTTAATTCTTGTCTTATCTCCTCAAGATCTAAAAGTAACCTTCTTAGTGAGTAGTCTCCCTCTGGAGCAAGTGAAGAGCGACCACAACCTCGTTGATCAAGATAATGCATTTCCATAAAGTTTTCTAAAAGAGGACCACCTGTTTGTTCAAAAGGATAACTCCAATAACCTGGTCCCCCATGTAAGAAAATGCAAGGTATTCCTTGTCCGCTTTTACTTATATGTAAAGTAACACCATCACTTGTCATTACATTTTTCATTTATGAATCCTCCTTAAGATAAACTTTTCATTATTAATAGTTCGCGATTACTCATTAAAAAGCCTATTTTAAACGACTTGTATATCGTATTCACGTCAGGTTAACATAACATATTATTTTATGTAGTAAACAAAGAAGATACTTTATTACTCCTCAAAGATTCCATTTTCCCTTTTGAAAGTTTTATGTAAGTATAAATACATATTTGTTTTATAAAGTATGTTTTCTAATAATTGTCCTTATTTCCTGTATGAAATCGTATATTTCTTTTACGCCCAAAGATGTTTCTCAGGCAACCCTGTTCGTTTAGTTACTCGAATAGCTTCAACTTAGGCTTGCTTAGGATGTTCAAAGACTCTTAAAATGAGATTCAAAGATACTACATCAAAAGGTTCAGCAGGAAATTGTGATTGCTCTGCATTCACTGGTAGAAGTGTAATAGGTTTTCCATGTGTTTTTGTTTAACATATCTTGTGAGAGGTCAATGCCTTTAATATGGACATCTGAAGGTAGAAAACGAAAGTCTTCTCCGGTTCTTACGCCAACAAATAAAAGATGTTGTTTTGATTTGAGAGGAAGAAGAGAAAAAGATCTCTCCCTTGCATTTATAAATAATTTGTTTTGCATTATGCAATAATGAATTACAGAACCAATTATATTTATAACTTTAAATTTTGAAAGATTGTAAGTTAATAAAAATAAGTGTAGATGTAGAATAAAGTCATGATGTTTGTAAAAAAGCTGTATGAATGGTGTTTGAAACCATACCACTAGTTAAAGAAAATACATATGTGGTGGACCTTTTGAGATAGATGGAATTATGTGAAAATGATAGTAAGGGGGCAAGGCAGTGTTTAATGATTTTAAGTTTGTAGATAATCGTCCAGTTTATATCCAATTAAAAGATCATTTGAAAAAAATGATTATGAAAGGCCAACTATTGGAGCATCAGAAGCTCCCATCTACCCGAGAATTAAGCAAATTATTATCGGTTAGTAGAACGACTATCCTTACCACTTACGCAGATTTAGAGCAAGAAGGCCTAATTTATGCGGTAAAGGGAAAAGGGAATTTTGTCGGGAAAGTCGATGCATCTAAAACGCCGTCTATTGAACTAAATTGGGAAGAAAAGCTTAATGAAGTGACTTTTCAAGCTGATGAATTGGATTTAATGAAGCACGGTGTTCGCTGGGAAAAAGGTATGATTTCATTCAATAGCATTGCCCCAGATGAAAAGCTTTTTGATGTCGAAAATTTTAAACGAGCTTTTTTGACGAGGTTATCCAATGAAGGAGATATCATTTTGAACTACGGATATGCCAAAGGTTATAGACCTTTAATTCATTATCTTCTTCATTACATGGAAATGAAAGGAGTAGACATTTCCAATAAAGATATTCTCATCACGAACGGCTTCACTGAGGGGCTTGATATTTTATTGTCTTCCCTAGCTAAAAAATCAGGGCGTATTATTTGTGAAAATCCTACCCATCATACAGCATTAAAGCTGTTTCGATTACATGGATATGAAATCCATGGGATAGAGATGAAGGATGATGGGATTGATATTGGGAAAGTTGAGAAAAGTTTATCTGAAACAGATTTTGATTTTGCCTATCTAATTCCCTCCTACCATAATCCTACTGGGATTGTCACCTCCTCCGAAAAAAGATCTGAAATGATGAAGCTTTTTTCAAAATATAAAATTCCAATTGTAGAAGATGGCTTTAATGAGGAGTTGCGTTATTCAGGTTCACATTTAGCGCCGTTATTGACCTTTTCTGGACCCGGGAACAATGTTATTTATATTAGCAGTTTTTCAAAAGTTCTTTTCCCGGGCTTACGTGTCGGTTGGATTTTAGCGGATAAGAAATTAATCCACTACTTGGAAAGTATGAAAAGGGCACGTAATATTCATACGTCCACATTGGATCAGGCTGTATTGTATCAATATTTACAAGATGGTTATTTTGAAAAATATTTGAAAAAGGCTAAGTCTATTTATAAGAAAAAATATGAACTAGCACTTCGTTCTTGTAATCAATATATTCCATTTAAAAGAATGACTGGAGATGGAGGACTTCATCTTTTTATAGAGTTAGAAGAAGGAATACATGCACGTACACTTTTGAAAAAATGTTATGAAAAAGGAGTTGTTTTTTCTCCTGGAGATGTCTTTTACACAGATGAAAAGGGAAGTAATACGTTTCGGTTAGGATTCTCTCGATTAAAAGAAGAAGATATTCTCAATGGAATTAAGATAATCGGTGATACGTTGAAAAATGAATATGAGGAGTTGGAAAAATGAAAGTTGGCGTTATTATGGGAGGCGTGTCCTCTGAAAAACAAGTGTCCCTCATGACGGGGGAAGAAATGATTGCGCATTTGGATAAGAGTAAGTATGAAATAGTGCCTATTACATTAAATAATAAAAAAGAGCTTGTTGAAAAGGGAAGTAATGTTGATATTGCATTGTTAGCACTTCATGGAGAATATGGGGAGGACGGTACGATTCAGGGTACACTGGAAACGCTAGGTGTTCCATATACCGGAAGTGGCATGCTATCAAGCGGTATTTGTATGGATAAAAATATTTCAAAAAAAATGATTCGTTATGAGGGTATTCAAACACCAGATTGGATTCATCTTTCAAATAGGGAAGAGCTTCAGTTTGAGGAAATAGATAAAATGGGGTATCCGTTAGTGGTAAAACCAAATTCAGGTGGTTCGAGTGTAGGGGTAAAGATTGTATATGATAAGGAGTCTTTACTTTCTTCTCTTGAAGATGTATTCAAATGGGATGCTGAAGTAGTGATTGAAAAATATATAAAGGGCGAAGAAATTACATGTTCTATTTTGGATGGAGAGCTTTTACCAATCATTTCGATTCAACATACGGCTGAAATTTTTGATTATCATGCGAAATACGATGATGTTGCTACGATTGAAGAGGTTGTAGAACTTCCAGTTACAACACATGAACGTGTAACTGAAGCTGCAATGACTTGCTATAGAGCATTAAAATGCAGTGTATATGCTAGAGTGGATATGATTATAAAAGATGGAATCCCGTATGTGATGGAAGTGAATACATTGCCGGGGATGACAAAAAATAGCTTGCTGCCTAAAAGCGCCCATGCGGCGGGAATCTCTTATAATAAACTGCTGGATATGATTATTGAAACCTCCTTACAGGTTAGAAGGAGCGAAGGTTTTTAATAGCGTTAATACTGTTTAAACGCGATTTATAAACTGAAAATTACGATAAAATTATTATTTTTAGTTACTCAGTTTATGTAGGTCCATGTGGATACAAAAAGTTTCTGATAGTTGTATGAACAAAAAAGTATCTCGTTTTTTCTATCATTCGCTAAATATATAAGATTATTGAAAAGGATAATAAATAAAAATTCTATGCTCATATATTTTTTCTAACACGTAAATCGGATGACGGTGTAGTTAATTTAGAAATTGTACCGAAATTTTGTGTTGGAAAATGTAAAAATACTATGATTACACCTAGGGGGAATTATGCATGACCGATTGGTTTCAATTAGATAAAGAATATGTAATGTCTGCGTATCAACGCATGCCGGTTGCTATAGAAAAGGGAGAAGGTTGTAAGCTTTATGATGTGAATGGTAAAGAATATCTGGATTTATTTTCTGGTGTAGGAGTGAATATATTAGGTTACAATCATCCTAATCTTATAAAAGCTACCTTTGAACAAAGTACGAGATGTTTACATCTTCCCTTTCATTTCTTAAACCCAGCAGCTATTGAATACGCACAAAAATTAGTGGAACATTCTTTAAAGGATGGGAAAGTCTATTATACAACCTCTGGTGCGGAGGCTACTGAGGCAACCTTAAAATTGATCCACAAGTACAGACAGATAACAAACCAAGAACGTGATGGTGTGATTGTACTTAAAGAAAGCTTTCACGGACGTACATTAGGTGCTCTTCACTTTACAAGACAAGAAAGTATATATCAAAATTTTCCACGCACGTCTATTCCTGTATATGAAGTGGAACGAGAAAATTTAGAGGAATTAGAAAGAACGATACGCAAGGAAAATCCAATTGCTATTATGCTAGAGCCAGTATTAGGAAGCGGTGGGATATACCCTTTGTCGGGTGAGTATTTAAAAGGTGTTGAAGAGCTTTGTAGACAGTATAATATGTTATTTATTGTTGACGAAGTACAAAGTGGGATAGGGAGAACTGGAAAATTGTTTGCTTATCAGCATTTTGATATTACACCTGATATAATTCAATTTGGTAAAGGAGCGGGAGGTGGTACACCGTTAGGAGGGATAATAGTAGGTTCACGACTTTATGATATATTCTCACCAGGTGATCATGGAACAACATTTGCACATTCACCGATTGGTACAGCTTTAGGTTTAGCTGTATTAAAAACATTAATTGACGATGGTTTAATGGAAAAGTCTTATGAAATGTCACTATATTTAAATACTAAACTTCAAGAAATTCAGAAGGAAAACCCTTATCTCATAAAAGAAGTACGTCATTGTGGGATGATGTTTGGAATTAGTATTCATGATACGAATGAATACGTAAAAAAACTGCAATTAGAATTATTAGATAAAGGAATGTTAGTTGATGTTACGCAAGGGAATGTTATTCGTTTACTCCCGCCTTATATTATTTCAAAAGAAGAAATCGATGAATTTATGTATCAGTTTACTTCTTGTATCTCGAAGTCAGTTGCATTGATAAGCTAATTGTTCTTCTATTTACGATTGTGACGTTTGAATAAAGTCGTACTGTTATATCCCTTTAGCTATTATTTTAGTTAAAGGGTATTTATTTTTTGATGAAAGGTATTGAACAGAAGAATAGAGTGTTTTGATTCATCTTTTCTCATACACTCGAACCCTACAGTAAATTTACGATTTGATACTCTGGCAAGTACGAATGAATGAAGAGAAGGTGTTCATATGAGTAATCCAAAGCATTATGTTTCAGCGGGGGTAGTTGTTGTAAACGATGAAGGAAAGATCCTGTTAATTCGTGGCCCGCGTAGGGGTTGGGAGCAACCAGGAGGGCAAGTTGAAGAAGGGGAATCCATTCAAGACGCTGCTATTAGGGAAGTGAAAGAAGAAACAGGAATTGATATTCATGTGACGAGGTTCTGCGGTATATATTAAAATCTAAGTTCAGGTGTTTGTGCGACTTGTTGGCTAGCAAAACCTATAGGTGGTAAGTTAGAAACAAGTAATGAGAGTTTAGAAGTTGGATTCTTTAAGGTTGAAGAGGCATTACAGATGGTTACATGGTCAAATTTTAAAGAGAGAATCGTAAAAAGTTTAGATGAAAAAGAGCAACCGTTTTTTGTAGCGTTTTAATTATATCCAAAACCTAGAGTAGAAAGAACGTAAAATATAGGTGTAGAGAGTTTTGAAATATAGAATTCCGTTTGATGAAATGATAAAAAACGAGAAATCGATCACTTCTCGTTTTTTTATTGGAAAAAATAGCTCTTTTTCATGTGTAATTTTTATACATGAAATTATATTTCATTTTTTCTTACAGGATATGTTTAATCGCCTTTTCATGATTGAACCTGATTGTTTTTTATAGGTTCATATGTTTTATCTATTATTAAATTATAAGTAAGACCAAGTAATACTAAAAACCCACCAATCATTTTACCAATAGACACATCGCCTGAATTGAAAAAATCAATCAAAACCCCCATAAATAATTGCCCTACAAAAATCAATAACGTTAAATAGAAAGATGATATTTTGGGAGTAATATAGTTTGATAATACAATTACAATAACACCAACTAAGCCACCTAAATACACTACAAATGGTATAGATTGCAATGTTGCAGTTGATACGTGAAGAGATTCATTGCTAAAGATTAAAAATAGAAAAGAAAAAAACAGTCCTGTAATATAGTTAAAAAATGTCCCCTGGAAAATTCCAATCTTTGCTGCTAAGTTAGCGTTGATAATTCTTGCAACTACAATAGAAATTCCGGCTAAAATGGCAATACAAATATATAACATAGTTCCATCCTCCATTAAAAAATAGTCATTACAACAATTCCCGAAGAAATCAGTAGTAATCCAAACATTTTTTTCTTTTCAAATTTCATGACCTTCATACCTAATAAGCCGAAATGATCGATAATAATAGATGAAACAGATTGCCCAAGTAGACCTAAAGCGATGGTAATAGAGACACCAAGTGCTGAAAAGCTTATATTACTAAACAATACAGTAAATACACCAATAGCTCCTGCGCTATAAAGATAAAGCGGTATCCCTTTTTGTATGCGAATTTTGGATTTGCTAATGAGTAAAACAATGACAATGGCAATTAACCCAACGATATGGATCATCACACTAGACATGTAGTTACCTGTTATTTCAGATAGGATTCCATTTAAAGGAATCATAATGGCGATAAGAGCACCTATAATAATTGAGAGTAAATTATACAATGACGTTTCCTCCTTACAAATTTACATGTAATGTATCATTATTTAATTATGAGCTACTATGACATATGTCATAGTGAAGGAAATAAATTTTCTTTATAATTGAAAAAGGGATATAAAGGTGGGAAATCGATGCAGAAAATATGTAATCCTTATAAGTTAGATGAGTTTGTTAAGCAGAATAAAATTGAATCATTTTTTAGCGATGACATGAAATCATATATGGAATTATTACTTTTTGAAAAGAATGAACATATTTGTAAAGAGAATGAAGATATACACTATCTTTATTTCTTTGTCGAAGGAAAAGCGAAAGCTTATAACACATTAAGTAATGGGAAATCTGTATTGTTATGTTTTTATGATAACTTGCAAGTATTGGGAGATGTAGAATTAATCCACTCCCAAAAAACAGCTTCAAATGTACAAGTGATGGTAGATTCTTATTGCATTGGAATACCATTAGAGAAAGTTAGAGAACAATTGCTTCAGGATGCAACCTTCTTACGATATATTTGTGGTTCTTTATCTCAGAAGTTAAATAGACTTTCTAAAAACAGCACGATTAATTTACTGTATCCTCTTGAGAATAGACTAGCGAGTTATATCCTCGCGACTGGAGAACGTACTACTCAACATGAACAAAGAATTATATTTAATGGCAATTTAACCGAGACATCAGAATTGTTAGGGACAAGTTATAGACACTTACTACGTACATTAAATACCCTTTGCGATAAAAGTGTAATAAGAAAGAATAACGGGTATTTTGAAGTGATAAATATAGATTTTTTAAAAGAGCTTGGGGCGGATGTTTATAAATAAACAGAGTCTAAGTATAGATGTTTAAAGGGTTTTGAAAGATTAGAATTTCGGAATGGCAGATGCTCTTATGAAACAAAAAATAGCTATTATTTCAGATATTCATGGAAATAGTTTTGCGCTAGAAGCGGTATTAAAAGATATCTCACATCGTAATGTGGATTCGATTTTTAATTTAGGAGATAGTGTATACGGTCCTTTAGATCCTGTAGGAACAATCAAGATTTTAATGGAGCATGAGATGAACCATGTTATAGGTAACTGTGATCGAATGTTGTGGGAGTCTGTGCAAGATTCATCATCCACTCTAAATGAAGTGAAAAGGTTATTAACAAATGAGCATTTAAATTGGCTAAAGAAACATCCTTCTCAATATATTATGGAAGACATCCTTTTCTGTCATGGAACACCAGATTCGGATGAAATATATTTGCTAGAAAAAATGACAGAAGATGGCGGGATATTGAAGACTACAGATGAAATTATGAAACATCTTCAAAACATAGAACAACAAATAATTGTATGTGGACATACTCATATTCCTAGAATTGTATATTTACCAAATGGGAAAATCGTTGTAAATCCAGGGAGTGTAGGGCTTCCGGCGTACAAAGATGACTTGCCGATTTCTCATAAAATGGAATCAGGATCACCGCTCGCTAATTATGCAGTACTGGAAAAGGAATCAGCACGGTGGATTATCGAACAAATTTCAGTACCGTATAATTGGGAGAAAGCTGCAGAGAGTGCAGGGAAGAACGGACGAGATGATTGGGCGGTGGCATTACGAACTGGTCGCATGGAAATATAGTGCTGAAAATCTTTATAGTTCATAGGTTCCGAAAGTAAAGTGAGTTTATAAGTATTGAGAAAGGAATTTGGATGGCATAGTTGAAAAGAAGTGGATAACAATCATAAGATTAAAACAAACCGAAGATCAGAAGTAGTGTCAGTGTTTTCTAGCGAGAAGTAATTCAAATATAAAGTTTGTGGATGTTGTTGCATAGACTGTTTATCTTTTAAATTGAAAAAGCACCATCTTAGTGATAAGAAATTTTTCCTTATCACTAAGATGGTGCTTTTTTATGTTTACATATTGAGTAGAAAAAGTATTATTTCCCTTGATTTGTAAAAAGAAAATTTATATGATTGAATAAAACATATGAACATATGAACATATGAACATATGAACATATATTCATATGTTTTATTCAATCAAAAGGAGGATGAAAAAATGTTAGATGTAATTATAGTAGGAGCTGGTCAAGCTGGATTAGCTATGGGCTATTACTTGCAGAAAGGAAACTATAACTTTGTCCTATTAGATGAAGAAAAGAGAATTGGTGATTCATGGAGGAATCGATATGATTCTTTACAATTGTTTACACCAAGAGCTTATAGTGCATTGCCGGGTATGAGGATAGATGGAAACCAAAATGAATTTCCTACTAAAGATGAAATTGCGAATTACTTAGAAGCGTATGCACAGCGTTTTTCTTTACCAGTGAGGTTAGATACAAATGTTTTCAAAATAAGAAAGTCGGGGAATGAGTTTGAGGTGTATACTCTTAAAGAAGTGTTACGATCTAAACGTGTTATTATCGCATCAGGTGCTTTTGGGCAACCTTTCATTCCTCCTATTTCTCAAAACCTTTCAAATGATATTTTCCAAATCCATTCTTCACAATATCAATCACTTGAACAAATTCCAGAGGGACCAGTTTTTGTAGTGGGAGGGGGGAACTCTGGTACACAAATCGCAGTAGAACTTGCGAACACTCGTGATGTTACGATCGCTGTAAGTCACTCTCTTTCCTTTTTACCACTAAAAATAATGGGGAAAAGTATTTTTGCTTGGCTTGAAAAAACAGGACTATTATATGCTGGAACCAATACAAGGCGGGGAAGATGGTTTCAGGAGCAGAAAGATCCTATATTTGGTTTTGAATGTAAGGAGCTCATTCGTAATGGGGAAATAACAGTAAAACCAAAGGTAGTAAATGCAGTGCAGAATAAAGTAGTCTTTTCAGATGATAGCGCATGTGATGTTCAAAATGTAGTATGGTCTACTGGGTTCATACCAAATTATCAGTGGATTGAAGTAGAAGGTGCAGTTAATCAAGCGGGATTCCCCATTCATACAAGAGGCGTTAGCGGGGTGCAAGGGTTATACTATATTGGGTTACCTTGGCAACATCAAAGGGGATCAGCACTTCTTTGTGGTGTGGGCCGAGATGCAGAATTTTTATTTTCAATTATTCAAAAAGAAGATTTAATGTTTAATAAAAGGATAAAAAAATAGATCGGTAGCAATTTCTACCGATCAACTATATGTACATGAATTAGGAGAGGCCAAACTTTTATTAGCTTTATTATAATGCATCCTAATGAATGCGAAAACTAAAAAGTGATCTTTATATGTTGAGAAAGTTTTTTGTACTGGAATATATGGAACATCAAGAATATTGTATGTGTAGTAGTCTGTATCATAGAAATTTTATAGAAAAACTTTAGAGAATACTAATACTATATTTTATATTCTTTTGAAATAAATTATGATAGATTTATAATATATACATATTTATGAAACTGTGTAAAAAAATGTTTTTACTCCTATCAATAGAGAGAGGGATATAATATGAAATTTGATGATCGACGTTTACTTGGAATTCGCTTGGGTTCTTTACTTATAACGGAAGAGAATCAATATTTAGTAATAAAGAAAAAAGAACATTATTCGTTATTAAACATTGAATCTTTAGAGTGTACACCTCTTGAAGTATCATTGGAGCATCTCGAAGAAATGCTTCACGAAGATCTTCAAGAAAGTATAAAGGAAATCATTGCACCGGAGCATTTGAAAATTGTGGCTAAAAATATTATATAAAGTAAAAGAAAATCATAAAGAAATGTTACTGTTGGAATAAAAAATGGAAAGCAGACAGTTAGTTTTTATTTTAAATCAAGATATTTCATAAATTTCTTGATAAAAAAGCAAGACCTATAATGCTGTACATCACATGAGGAAAGAGAGATAGATAAGGCAAATAATAATATGTCTTATCTATTCCTTTTTATATTTACTATGATAACAAAATGAATATATTCACAAAATATATAAAGAGGTTTCGTAATGGCTATGCTTCTGTTCAAATTATTATTTCTTTTAATCTTAATTTTAGTAGAAATCAATTTTATTTTTGCACTAAATACAGAGTTGAAAAGGGAATCAAAAAACTATTTAATCATTATTATTAATTCTCTTTTTATAATCATTTTTTTATGGCTTAGTATAACAGTTTTGTTAGAAATCATTTCAATATTGCGAAGAACTTTTAATAATTAACTTTTGGAAATGCTATCTTATTTTTAATATAGCGGCCCTTGTTATTCAACTGTAAAAACTTTTAGATAGTCATTTGCATATTAGTTTACATGCCGATCCGTCTAAACAGCTGGAGCTATAGAAAAGCTAGCATTTTGCTAGCTTTTCTATAATCATCTATGAATAGGTGGGAATTGTTATTGAATTGTCCTATAGCTCTAACAGTGTAACAATCTCTCCAATAATTCCTTCATTTTGATGAACACCTAAATCTGAGTTTGTCATAATGACAGCGCCAGTACCTCTATGTGGGTAGGAAATCATTAAGCATTGAAAGCCAACGCCCCAGCCAAGTGAAGAAATTTCTATTTCTTGATTTGAGTTATCAAGAAATACACCTAATCCAGTCCACTGTGAACAACCTTGAGGAGAAATCATTTCTTTAATTATTTTGGGAGAAAGACCGAGCTTACTATTGCCTTGCAAAGAATGGGTGATTTCCATTACTAAAGCGGCTAAATCTGTTGGAGTTGACCAAATTCCTGCAGCAGCCGAATATGGATAGAATGGATACTTCCCATCTACTACATTTCCGTCCTTATTGTGACCACAAGCAAAGCGATCATTTGTAATATTTTGTTTAGGACATTCTAGTGTACTGTTACTCATATTTAAAGGTTCAAATATTAACTCTTGTAACAATAGATTAAAAGGTTTTCCAGAAACGTCTTCTAGCAGTTGTTCTATTATACAAAATCCAGCATCGGAATAGTGAAAGTTGCTTTCAGGCTCATATTGAATCTCGATAGGGGCTGAGCAATAGGATGTTTTACCTTCAAGGATTTGTAGAATCGTAGGTTTTCCTTGGATGGGATGATATATATCGAAGCTTTCATATGGATCAATGATTCCTGATTGATGACTTAAGAGATTTCGTAAGGTAACTTTTTTATCATAAGTAAATTTGTTTTCAGGAATTTTCCAGGATACAAGACGATTATTTACATTTTCATCTAAGTCCAGTATCCCTTGATCTGCTAATTTCAATACGAGCATCGCTGTGAGGAATTTACTTATAGAGCAAGCGTTAAAAATAGAGTTCACGTTAACTTTCCTAGCTGTTTCCGATTCAAGTGAGCCAAAACCTTCTGCACGTTCTAATTCCCCGCTACGAATAATAGCAAAGCTTAAACCAGCTACATTAAAATGTTTCATATGTACATATATATGTTTCCTCTTAAGTTTCATACGAATATTCTCCTTTTGCGCTACAACATATTAAATTCATTATATAATAAATGGAATATTGAAAAAAGTGATATAGAAAGTGATGTGGTATTTAATCAGAATTAGAAAAAGTATTAAATTAATATATATAGTAAAAAAGGTGAGGATAGTTGATTAATTCGTAAAATCAAAAAAATGTATTATCACATTGATTTGAAATTAAAAAGAGCCCCAATTGACTGGGGCTCTTTTTTGCAGAACATATTTTTCTAACAAGACGGGTTTGAAACAGAACCAACTTCCACTTGTTGCGTTTGTAATACTTTCAAAGTAAGATCTAATACTACTTTTTCACGAATCTTATCAAATTCTTTATTTATAGGTGTAGGACATGGAGCGAAATCTAGTTCAAAGAAATCTGCACGTAT
>NZ_JAGDQK010000065.1:0-14927 GCF_017498755.1 Bacillus sp. XF8
GTAGTTGGGGCCTTGCCCCTGTGAGAGTAGGACGTCGCCAAGCAATTAAAGCACGAGTCAATTGACTCGTGCTTTTTTTATTTCCTAAGAAATAGGGGATTGTTCACCTAATAAAAATAGTAGGACATAGTAAGGGATTTTTTTTGCAGAGACCCCTAAAAATTGATAAATAAATGGATAATCTTCAGAGGCATAGCTTCCTAATAAGTCGTACCACCAGTCAGTCTCATAGCGAGAAATCATACTTAAATTGTAGAGCAATAAATAATGTATGAGTGGTTCTGGTAAGAATGATTTACAATTTCTTGCATTTTTAGTTATTGGCAAATAATAAGTGTTAGTATTGCAATCATAAAAAAAAGGTGTACTGTATAAAGGGTTCCATGTTTTAGTGGAAGCGGAAAATAACAGATCAGATTCAATGGCTTCACTTGGTGTATATTGTATAAAGAGATGTTTACAGGATGCTTCTATGTAACGAGAAAAACGTTCTTGCGTCATATGTAAGCGATCAAGTATGCCAGAAGGAAAGGAAATATGATGTTCATCTACTGTATTGACTTTATATAACATTTTCTCTTTTTGACTATGCTGAAATAAGGTTTTTAATTCGGGGATTTTTCCCATTAGTTCTAGCATAATAAATTTTTCAGCCTCCAAGTGTTTCATGTGAAACATCTGTTCCGCAACATGGGTGAATAATCCATTCTTTTGTACTTTAACCTCATCTTCTAAAAACTGATATCCCTGTTTTTTTCGTTTACGCGTTGTTACCCCGTGAGCTAAGACTGTTGTTGATTCTGGGTAGTTTGGATCAACAGTTAATAAGCATGCTTTTAAAAGCTGACTCATCCCATAAAATAACAACATAGGTTGGATGGAGAAAGGGGCAGTTTTACATAATTCATAATAGCTTTTTCCATGCTCTAAGTAATAAATAAAAGGATAACAATTTTCGAAGCTTTTTTTTTCAGCATTTTCAATAGGTAATTTTTCATAACAGCGGGCAAGATAACGCTGTACATGTTGGGATGAAAAAAAGAAACTTAATTGCTGCCAAGTATAAGGTGTTTGATGCATATATTACGCTCCTTTTATTATCTAAAAATTCTAACATATATGTACTTTCTTGACAGTATTTTAACCAATTGTTAAGCTACTAATAATAATTTCTGGTATCATGGGGGGAACAATTATGTGGGAATCTAAATTTGTTAAAGAAGGTTTGACATTCGATGATGTATTACTTGTACCAGCGAAGTCAGATGTATTGCCAAGAGAAGTAAGTGTTAAAACAGTTCTATCTGAAAGCTTGCAGTTAAACATTCCTTTAATTAGTGCAGGGATGGATACAGTAACAGAAGCTGATATGGCTATTGCAATGGCTCGTCAGGGCGGTTTAGGGATTATTCATAAGAATATGTCTATCGAGCAACAAGCTGAGCAGGTCGATAAAGTAAAACGCTCTGAAAGCGGCGTTATTTCAGATCCTTTCTTTTTAACTCCAGATCATCAAGTATATGATGCAGAACATCTTATGGGAAAATATCGCATCTCAGGTGTACCGATTGTAAATAATTTAGAAGAGCAAAAATTAGTTGGTATTATTACAAACCGTGATATGCGTTTTATCCAAGATTACTCTATTAAAATTTCCGATGTAATGACAAAGGAACAATTAATTACAGGTTCAGTTGGTACAACACTAGAAGAAGCTGAAAAGATCCTACAGAAATATAAAATTGAAAAGCTCCCTCTTGTTGATAATAACGGTGTATTACAAGGGCTTATCACAATTAAAGATATTGAAAAAGTAATTGAGTTTCCAAACTCTGCAAAAGATAAACAAGGTCGTTTATTAGTTGGAGCGGCAGTTGGTGTAACTGCAGACGCTATGCTACGCATTGATGCATTAGTAAAAGCAAATGTAGACGTAATTGTACTTGATACAGCTCACGGACATTCTCAAGGTGTTATTGAAAAAGTAAAAGAAGTTCGTACAAAATATCCGGAATTAAACATTATTGCAGGTAACGTTGCCACAGCTGAAGCGACACGCGCATTAATTGAAGCGGGTGCAAATGTTATCAAAGTTGGTATTGGGCCAGGTTCTATTTGTACAACACGCGTTGTAGCTGGCGTTGGTGTACCGCAATTAACAGCGGTATATGATTGCGCGACAGAAGCTCGTAAGCACGGTATCCCAGTCATTGCTGATGGTGGTATTAAATACTCTGGAGATATGGTAAAAGCTTTAGCAGCAGGAGCACATGTTGTTATGCTTGGTAGTATGTTTGCTGGTGTAGCTGAAAGCCCAGGAGAAACTGAAATTTACCAAGGCCGCCAATTTAAAGTATATCGTGGTATGGGTTCTGTTGGAGCAATGGAAAAAGGAAGTAAAGATCGTTACTTCCAAGAAGGTAATAAAAAACTTGTTCCGGAAGGTATTGAAGGACGTGTACCATATAAAGGACCTTTAGCTGATACAGTTCATCAATTAGTTGGTGGATTACGTGCAGGTATGGGATATTGCGGAGCGCATGACTTAGAATTCTTACGTGAGAATGCACAATTTATCCGTATGTCAGGTGCTGGTTTACGTGAAAGCCATCCACATCACGTACAAATTACAAAAGAGGCACCAAATTACTCTTTATAATGTCTTATATGTAAATAGATGGAGATTTGATATCTCTGTCTATTTTTTTTTGATTATGTTAGAATAACGGTTATGTGAGTACAAAGATATTGGGGGTAACAAAAGTGAAAGGTATGTTTTGCAAGCGATTCATTGCAATGGTAACAGTGCTTACACTATTTTGCAGCATGTTCGTTACATATGGCAGTGCATCGGCAGAAACAGGCCCTGCTTTAGATGTAGAAGCAGGAGCAGCAATTTTAGTAGAAGCAGATTCTGGAAAAATTTTATATCAAAAAAATGCAGATGAATTATTAGCGATTGCTAGTATGACAAAAATGATGAGTGAATACTTAGTTCATGAAGCAGTGGATAAAGGGAAACTTAAGTGGGACCAAAAGGTTAAAGTTTCTGAGTATGCACATAAGATTTCACAAGATCGCTCATTATCAAACGTTCCATTAGAAAATGGTGGCTCTTATACGGTTAAAGAGCTATATGAAGCAATGGCAATTTACTCTGCAAATGGTGCAACAATTGCTTTAGCTGAAGCAGTTGCAGGGAAAGAAGTAGACTTTGTAAAAATGATGAATGATAAGGCGAAAGAGTTCGGATTGAAAAATTATCAATTCGTAAACTCTACTGGCTTAACAAATCATGATTTAAAAGGACAGCATCCTGAAGGGACATCACCAGATGATGAAAATAAAATGTCTGCTCATGATTGTGCAATTCTAGCGCAACATCTGATTCAAGATTTTCCAAAAGTATTAGATACGGCTAAAATTTCAAAAAAGACATTCCAAGAAGGCGGGAAATATCCGATTGAAATGGCCAATTGGAACTGGATGTTAAAAGGGTTAGTTAAGGAATATGAAGGTGTAGATGGTTTGAAAACAGGATCTACTCCAGAAGCTGGTGATTGTTTCACAGGAACAGCGGAAAGAAATGGCATGCGTTTAATTTCTGTTGTTATCAAAACAAATTCTCATACAGCACGTTTTGATGAAACAAAGAAACTATTTGATTATGGCTTTACAAACTTTGAAGTGAAAAAAGCATATGCGAAAGGCTCTGCAGTAAAAGGACATGAAACTGTACGAGTGGAAAATGCAAAAGATAAAGATGTTGCAGTACAAACAAAACAAGCTATTACACTTCCAATGCCAAAAGGAAGTAAAGATGTATATAAAACAGAATTTAAAGATACAGGTAAAGAAAAAGAAGCACCAATTAAAAAAGGAACAACACTAGGACAAATGGTTGTATCGCCTAAAGATGCTAATGATCCTGGATTTTTATCAGGTAAATCATTACAAGTAGACCTTGTTACAAAAGCAGAAGTAGAAAAGGCAAACTGGTTTGTACGCTCTATGCGTGGCATCGGTTCTTTCTTTAGTGATATTTGGAACAGTGCTGTTGACACAGTAAAAGGTTGGTTTTAAGAGCTCCTCATTGTAGGAGCTTTTTTTTATTCCTATTTTTCATACCGACTTTATGAAAAAGTAGTGGACAAGCCTCTAATAGTTAGTGGTAGAATGTAAGAGTATTCTTAATTTTCGCCTTTAACGGGGAAAAGCAATTCACCTAGGGGGGTTTTTGTACATGACAAATGTAACAGGAACAGAACGTGTAAAACGTGGAATGGCAGAAATGCAAAAAGGCGGCGTTATCATGGACGTAGTTAACGCTGAGCAAGCAAAAATTGCAGAAGAAGCGGGCGCAGTTGCTGTTATGGCACTAGAACGCGTTCCAGCAGATATTCGTGCAGCAGGTGGCGTTGCACGTATGGCAGATCCAACAATTGTTGAAGAAGTTATGGGTGCTGTATCAATTCCAGTTATGGCAAAATGCCGTATTGGTCACCTTGTGGAAGCACGTGTGCTAGAATCATTAGGGGTAGACTACATTGATGAGAGTGAAGTATTAACTCCAGCTGATGAAGTATATCATTTAAATAAACGTGATTACACTGTTCCGTTTGTATGTGGATGCCGTGATATTGGAGAAGCAGCGCGTCGTATTGCAGAAGGTGCATCTATGCTTCGTACAAAAGGCGAGCCTGGAACAGGAAACATTGTAGAAGCAGTACGTCATATGCGTCAAGTAAACGCAGAAATCCGTCAAGTTGCGAGCCTACGTGAAGACGAATTAATGACATATGCAAAAAATACTGGTGCTCCTTATGAAGTATTACTTGAAATCAAACGTCTTGGCCGCTTACCAGTTGTAAACTTTGCAGCAGGTGGTGTAGCAACGCCAGCAGATGCAGCGTTAATGATGCAACTTGGTGCAGATGGTGTGTTCGTAGGGTCTGGTATCTTCAAATCAGAAAACCCAGAGAAATTTGCACGTGCAATTGTTGAAGCAACGACACATTACGAAGATTATGAGTTAATTGCAAGCCTTTCTAAAGGATTAGGTACTGCAATGAAAGGTGTCGAAATTTCAACATTATTACCAGAACAACGCATGCAAGAACGCGGTTGGTAATTAAAGGAGATTTTGAGATGGTTAAAGTCGGTATATTAGGTCTTCAAGGAGCTGTTCGCGAGCATGTAAAGGCAGTTGAAGCGAGTAGTGCAGAGGCTGTAGTTGTAAAACGTGTAGAACAACTTGAAGAAATTGATGGTCTTATTTTACCAGGCGGTGAAAGCACAACAATGCGCCGTCTTATTGATAAGTACGATTTTATGGAACCACTTCGTGAATTTGCGAAATCTGGTAAACCAATGTTCGGTACGTGTGCAGGTATGATTTTACTTGCAAACAATCTTGTTGGTTATGAAGAGTCTCATATTGGTGCTATGGATATTACAGTTGAACGTAATGCGTTTGGACGCCAAAAGGATAGCTTCGAAGCTGCACTTTCAATAAAAGGTGTTGGAGAGGACTTTATTGGTGTATTTATTCGTGCGCCGTACGTTGTGGGTGTAGGAGATAACGTAGAAGTTCTTTCTATGCACAACGATCGAATGGTAGCAGTAAGACAAGGAGCATTTTTAGCTGCTTCTTTCCATCCAGAGTTAACGGATGATCATCGTGTTACAGCATATTTTGTACAGATGGTAAAAGAGGCGAAAATGAAAAAAGTTGTATAAGTAACTTGCAACTTGTGTAAGATTATAGTAAATTGATGGTAACAATTTTATAAAATAAACGTGTTGATAGGAAGTAGTAACAAATGGTGTTTCTTATAGAGAGTCGGTGGCTGGTGAAAACCGATAGAAACAGTTTGTGAATCCATCCTGGAATGAAATGTGGAATATCTTTATGATTAGTAAACATTTCCGGTGAAGAGTCGTTATTTCTACTTGAGAGGAAAGTAGTATTGCTTTCAACTAGGGTGGCAACGCGGGTTAACTCCCGTCCCTTTTTACAGGGACGGGAGTTTTTTGTGTTTTATAAAATAAAAGGAGGAATATATAATGCTTGATATTAAATTTTTACGTGCGAATTTTGAAGAAGTAAAAGCAAAATTGCAACATAGAGGCGAAGATTTAACTGATTTCGGTCGTTTCGAAGAACTGGATACAAGAAGAAGAGAATTACTTGTTCAAACAGAAGAGTTAAAAAGTAAGCGTAATGAAGTATCTCAACAAATCTCTGTATTAAAGCGTGAAAAGAAAGATGCAGAGGCATTAATTTTAGAGATGCGTGAAGTAGGGGAAAAAGTAAAAAAACTTGATGATGAGCTTCGTGTAGTTGAAGAAGATTTAGAACGATTAATGCTTGCTATCCCAAATATTCCTCATGAATCTGCACCAATTGGTGACACAGAAGATGATAACGTAGTGGCTCGTACTTGGGGAGAGATCCAAGAATTTAATTTCGAACCAAAACCTCACTGGGATCTTGCAACTGACTTAGGAATTTTAGATTTCGAGCGTGCTGCTAAAGTAACGGGAAGCCGCTTTGTATTTTCTAAAGGTGCAGGTGCAAAGTTAGAACGTGCTTTAATTAGTTTTATGCTTGACCTTCATACAGAAGAACATGGATATGAAGAAGTATTGCCTCCATATATGGTAAACCGTGCAAGCATGACAGGAACAGGACAGCTTCCGAAATTTGAAGAAGATGCGTTCCGTATTGAAAGTGAAGACTATTTCTTGATTCCTACAGCTGAAGTACCTGTAACAAATATGCATCGTGATGAGATCTTAAGTGGAGACCAATTGCCAATCCGTTATGCAGCATTTAGTGCGTGCTTCCGTTCTGAAGCGGGTTCAGCTGGTCGTGATACACGTGGTTTAATTCGTCAGCATCAATTTAACAAAGTAGAGCTTGTGAAATTTGTAAAACCAGAAGATTCTTATGAAGAATTAGAAAAGTTAACAAATGATGCAGAACGCGTGTTACAATTATTAGGTCTACCATATCGTGTTATGAGCATGTGTACAGGAGATTTAGGATTTACAGCAGCGAAGAAATACGATATTGAAGTATGGATTCCAAGCTATGGCACGTATCGTGAGATTTCTTCTTGTAGTAACTTCGAAGCATTCCAAGCAAGACGTGCAAATATCCGCTTCCGTCGTGAGCCAAATGCAAAACCAGAACATGTTCATACAATAAATGGATCTGGACTTGCAATTGGACGTACAGTTGCAGCGATTTTAGAAAACTACCAACAAGAAGATGGTACAATTATAATTCCAGAAGTTCTTCGCCCTTATATGGGAGGAAAAACAGTTATTAAATAAATTAAAACTTTCATCGGTATGAGTGATTGGTAATTCCAGGTGTTGTCAGTAGCAACATGGAAGGAAAGGAAAAGTAATATTTTCCTTTCCTCGTAATTTATAATAGTAGGGTTGACTAACTGTTTTTCTTTTGTTATTATATTTGATGTCAATATGGAGGTATACCCAAGTCTGGCTGAAGGGATCGGTCTTGAAAACCGACAGGCGGCGAGAGTCGCGCGGGGGTTCGAATCCCTCTACCTCCTCCAGATATAATTGACAACAGCGCATATAAGTGGAGATTGGAGAACTCGTTACCAACACGTAACGAGTTTTTATTTTAAAACCAATCAGAAAGTATGATGTAAGGCAGATACTGCCTTATGAAACACTCATATTCCGATGATTATCTTCATAGATATGAAAGGAGTCAACATGGATCTTATTATACAAACATTTCCTTTAGATGGAAAAACTCTATACTACGTACAATGTCCAGTCTGTAAGAACAATAGAATTTTAAATAGTGGTGCAAACGTATCACGTATTATAAGCGATGATACATTTCGTAAACTTTGCGGTTGTACTTGTAATGTGAAAAAAGAAGTAAAAAAAGTAGAAGCATCTAAAAAAGCTGAGAAAAAGGCTGTGAAAAATGAAACAGCTCCAAAACGTACTGGTAAAGTATTAACAGCAATTATTAATGGGAAAGAAATGACCGTTAAAGAAATTGCTGAGGCATATGATATTAGTACAAGTACGGTTCGTCAGCGTATTAATGCTGGAAAATCAGAGAGCGAAATTATTGCTCCAACGAAAAAGAAAAAGTAAGTTAATAGGAAAACCCGTGCATATGCACGGGTTTTTTATTTTACAAGTTTACGTGTTTGTTTTAAAAAATGTCCAATTTTCTTAATGATTGGCTCGATCGAGTTTTCATCTTTTAAAATATCGTATTCATTAATGTTTAAGCGTAGGACAGGACATGAATTAAAGTTATTAATCCAATTTTCATAACGACCGTGCATTTCTTTCCAATATTCAACTGGAGTTTGTTGTTCCATCGGGCGACCACGTTCTTGAATACGACTGACAATATCATCAAAAGAACCTTCTAAATAGATTAATAAGTCTGGATGCGGGAAGTAAGGTGTCATAACCATTGCATCGAACAATCCTTTGTATGTTTCATAATCTGTTTCTGTCATTGTTCCTTTTTCGTGATGCATTTTCGCAAAAATTCCAGTATCTTCATAGATAGAGCGATCCTGGATAAAGCCACCGCCATATTCAAAAATTCTTTTTTGTTCTTTAAATCTTTCTGCTAAAAAATAAACTTGTAAGTGAAAGCTCCAGCGCGTAAAATCAGCATAAAACTTATCTAAATATGGATTTGAATCCACTTTTTCAAATGATGTACGGTAACCTAAAGCGTTGGCGAGTGCAGTTGTCATAGTTGATTTACCAACGCCAACTGTACCGGCAATTGTAATTACTGCATCATTTGGTATATCATACTGTTGCCTTAAATTCATTGCTATTTCGTCCCCTTTAAGAGTGTATTTTGGAGAGTGGATAAAATCACATTCAAGTCGTCACTGTTTTTCACGAAATCCATGTTATCTCCATTAAATTTTAACACTGGAATATCAGGATGGTCCTTTTTAAAAGTATCCATTGCTGTCTCGTAATCTTTGGTGAGTTGTAGTAAGTAATTTGGATCCATGTTTTTTTCAAATTCACGTCCGCGCATCGCGATTCGCTTTTGTAATGTCTCTAGACTTGCTGTTAAATATACAATGACATTTGGTACAGGCATATCTTGCGTAAGAATACGATAAATTTGCATGTACTTGTCATATTGAGCATCTTTTAATGTGCGAGATGCAAAAATTAAATTTTTAAATATATGATAATCTGCTACCACTGGCTTACTTTGATTCAAATATTTTATATTAATGTCTTCCAATTGCTTATAGCGATTACAAAGAAAGAACATTTCTGTTTGAAAACTCCATTCCTCAATGTTTTCATAAAACTTTCCCAAGAAAGGATTTTCATCGACAATCTCTTTTAATAAGTGGAGTTGCATGTGAGTTGAAATTTCCTTCGCTAGTGAAGTTTTTCCAACACCGATTGGTCCTTCAACCGTAATAAATGGTACTCCGGTCACGCTGTTTCCTCCTTTCAATTCATAATTTCCTGTAAATAAAAAGCACAAAACAGAATAATTGTAGCATAAGAGGGAAGCGAGCGGACTAATTTGTCATAAAAAGTTGAAAAATCGACGCATACTATTCAAATTTTAATTGAGGAGAGGGAGTAATATTCGCCTTCAATGTAGTTTCCATTATTTTTAAAGCGTGTTTATTATCTTGGTCAGAGTTAGAAGCAGTGCAATCTTGAGGCACATATAATGTATAGTTTCTCATATGAGCATCATTGGCTGTAAAGAGGATGCATATGTTTCCAGCAATCCCTGTTATGATAAGCTTTTCAATTTTTAAATGTCCTAATAAAGAATTTAAAGGAGTTTCATAAAATGCCGAATAATGTGGTTTAATAAACACATAATCATCTGCGCTGGGAGCGATTGATTGTATAATGTTTTTGCTATACTTATTTGTACAATGAGTAATAAGCTGGTTAATATCGGCTCTCCATAGTTGATAATGATCGTTAATATAAATAACAGGATAACCATTCATTTTCATTGTTCGTTTTAAGTGTAAAATGGGCTCTATAATCATTTGACATTTTTGAGCAAGGATGGGTCCATGCGAGAATTGGAAATCATTAATCATGTCAATAATGAGCAATGCGGTATTTTTCATATGTAATCACCCTTCCTTTTTCTTTAGGTTGGATTGAATGTGCGGAAGTTATCCCGCATCTGTAAGGAGAAGTGTAATTGGATAGTATGTATATTAATATAAATTGAAAGACCGACATAAAACCTTTCTTTTTGGGCAGGAGAGAATCCGATCGTGCGTAGAAGCGGTCAAATCCTTTTCCTGTCCCATGCCAAGTGAAAACAAAAGGATAAAATGAGTGAAGGTCACTTCTTGTTCTGCGTAGCAGGGGATTATATGTACAAAAATCAAAATGGATTGATATAGTAGTAAATGGTGATAATACTTTATTCGTAATGAGAGGACTGTATTATGGAACAAGATATTTATTTTATGCAGCTTGCAATAGAAGAAGCGAAGAAAGCTGAAGAAATACAAGAAGTTCCGATTGGAGCTGTTATTGTACTAGATGGAGAGGTAATCAGTGTTGCTCATAATTTAAGGGAGACAGAGCAAAGATCAATTGCTCATGCAGAGTTATTAGCTATAGATGAAGCTTGTAAAAAGTTAGGTACGTGGCGTTTAGAAAATGCAACGTTATACGTTACATTAGAACCATGTCCAATGTGCGCAGGTGGAATTGTTTTATCACGTGTAAAACGTGTTGTATATGGTGCAAGCGATCCAAAAGGTGGATGTGCAGGTACTTTAATGAACCTTTTAACAGACGAGCGTTTTAATCACCAATGTGAAGTGGTGCGTGGTGTGATGGAAGAAGAATGTGGGACGTTGTTAACAAACTTTTTTAAGGAACTGCGTAAAAGGAGAAAAGAGAAAAAGAAAAAATTGGATGAGAATATTGCTCGTTAACAGGTTTGCATTTTATGAAGAAACAAGTTATACTAATAATGCCTTCGTTAAGGCAACCGAATATTGGTTTTAACTTTGCCGTGCTAAGCGGGGAGGTAGCGGTGCCCTGTACTCGCAATCCGCTCTAGCGAGGCCGAATCCCTTCTCGAGGTTATGTTGCTGTAAGGCCTGCCTTAAGTAAGTGGTGTTGACGTTTGGGTCCTGCGCAACGGGACCCCGTGAACCTTGTCAGGTCCGGAAGGAAGCAGCAATAAGCGGGTCTTCTCGTGTGCCGCAGGAGTGCCTGAACCGAGCTAACTGCTTAAGTAACGCTTATGGTACGTAATCGACAGAAGGTGCACGGCAGTTATATATGTATACAAAACTCACCTTATATAAAAAGGTGGGTTTTTTGTATAGAAAATAACTTTTGGAATCTATAAACAGAATGGGTTATAATATACAAGATAATAACCTTTGAGGGAGGCCGTATTTTCGTGTCATACCAAGCGTTATACCGAACATGGAGACCGCAAAAGTTTGAAGATGTAGTCGGTCAAAAGCACGTAACAAAAACGTTGCAAAATGCCCTTCTTCAAGAGAAAGCTTCGCATGCTTATTTGTTTTCTGGCCCGAGAGGAACAGGTAAAACGACAATTGCAAAAGTATTTGCAAAGGCAATTAACTGTGAGCATGCTCCAGTAGCTGAACCTTGTAATGAATGTCCTGCGTGTTTAGGCATTACACAAGGGTCTATTTCGGATGTATTAGAAATTGATGCGGCTTCAAATAACGGTGTAGATGAAATTCGAGATATAAGAGATAAAGTAAAGTATGCCCCAAGTGCAGTGGGATATAAAGTATACATTATTGATGAGGTCCACATGCTTTCGATGGGAGCTTTTAATGCGCTTTTAAAGACATTAGAAGAGCCGCCACAACATGTTATCTTTATTTTGGCAACAACAGAGCCACACAAAATTCCACCTACAATCATTTCGCGCTGTCAACGCTTTGAATTTCGAAAAATATCAGTACATGATATCGTAGAGAGGTTAGCAACAGTTGTTACAAATGAAGGTACAAAGGTAGAGGATGAGGCGTTGCAAATTGTTGCGCGTGCTGCTGAAGGTGGTATGCGTGATGCGCTCAGTCTGATCGATCAAGCTATTTCTTATAGTGATGAAATCGTTACGACTGAGGATGTCTTAGCTGTAACAGGCTCTGTTTCTCAACAATATTTAGGTAACCTTGTAGAGTGTATACGTGAGAATGATGTATCAAGAGCATTGCGTATTATTGATGATATGATGAGTAAAGGGAAAGATCCAGTTCGTTTTATGGAGGATTTCATTTACTATTATCGTGATATGCTCTTATATCAAACTTCACCACAATTAGAACATATGTTAGAACGGGTAATTGTAGATGATCAGTTCCGTATGTTAAGTGAAGCAATGCAACCTGAGATAATTTATGAAATTATTCATACACTCAGTAAGGGGCAACAGGAGATGAAGTGGACAAATCATCCGCGAATTTTCCTAGAAGTTGTTATGGTGCAACTTTGTCAGCAATTTATGGTGCAGGCGAATGGGACAGACCGTTTGCAAGCAATTATGAACAGAATGCAACAATTAGAAAAAGAATTAGAACATGTGAAGAAGAATGGTGTGCCAGCTGGTGTAGGGCAGGAAGTAAGAGAGACGCGTACAGCACCAAAACCGGTGCGAACAGGAAGTATGAAAATCCCTGTTGGACGTGTACATGAAATATTAAAGCAAGCGAAACGTCAAGATTTAGAGCAACTAAAAGGCGTATGGGGTGAGCTGTTAGGGAGACTTAAATCCTATAATAAAGTAGCATTTGCTGTATTATTAGAGAATAGTGAACCAGTCGCAGCTTCTGCAGATTCTTATGTTTTAGCTTTCCAATATGAGATACATTGTAAAATGGCAAGTGAAAATCGTGACGCGATGGATACCGTAGAACAAGTTCTTTTTGAATTGCTCGGCAAAAGGTTTAATATGATTGCAATTCCGAAGAGTGAGTGGGGGAAAATACGCGAAGAATTTTTACAACGTGAAGGTGGAAATTCAGAAGAATCTGCAGAACAAAAAGTAGATCCACTCATAGAAGAGGCGGTAAAATTAGTAGGGCAACAACTTATTGAAGTAAAAGAATAATAACAATTAGGAGGAATTTATTATGATGCGTGGCGGAATGGGAAATATGAATAACATGATGAAACAAATGCAAAAAATGCAAAAGCAAATGGCGAAAGCACAAGAGGAACTTGGTGAAAAAACAGTTGAAGGTACAGCTGGTGGCGGAATGGTTACTGTTGTTGTAAATGGTCATAAGCAAATCCTTGAAGTGAAAATTAAAGAAGAAGTTGTAGATCCAGAAGATATCGAAATGTTACAAGATCTTGTATTAGCTGCAACAAATGATGCGCTTAAGCAAGCTGAGGAACTTTCAAACTCTACAATGGGGCAATTCACAAAAGGCTTAAACTTACCAGGTGGAATGTTCTAGTAGGAGGATATTGACACATGCATTATCCAGAACCAATATCAAAGCTTATAGATAGCTTCATGAAGTTGCCGGGTATCGGTCCGAAAACGGCTGTTAGATTGGCGTTCTTCGTACTAGATATGAAAGAAGATGACGTACTAGACTTTGCTAAATCACTTGTAAATGCAAAGCGAAATTTAACATACTGTTCTGTTTGTGGACATATTACAGATCGCGATCCTTGTTATATTTGCGATGATTCACATCGCGACCAATCGGTTGTTTGTGTTGTACAAGAAGCGAAAGATGTAATCGCAATGGAAAAAATGAAAGAATATCAAGGTGTCTACCATGTGCTTCGTGGTGCAATCTCACCAATGGAGGGAATTGGTCCAGAGGACATTAATATTCCGCAGTTGTTAAAAAGGTTACAAGATGAAACTGTACAAGAAGTTATTTTAGCAACAAACCCAAATATTGAAGGGGAAGCTACAGCAATGTATATTTCCCGCCTCTTAAAACCGACAGGTATTAAAGTGACTCGTATTGCGCATGGTCTCCCTGTTGGTGGAGATTTAGAATATGCCGATGAAGTAACATTATCGAAGGCTTTAGAAGGCCGTAGAGAAGTATAAGAGGAGAAATCAAAATGTTTTTTCAAAAAAAGGGAAAGTTGCGAAAAGAATATGATGATAAGTTAATTGCTTTATTAGAAAAAGTGAAGAATGAGTGGTTGCGTCAAAAAAGGATGGTAGAACAAAGTGTTGAACCATCTCAGGATGTACTGTGTTCTTTGAAATTAGCAGAAGCAAAATACTTTTTCTTACTAAAAGAAGCAAAAAGGCGTCCAGTAAAAATGGAACAATGGTAAAAGATCCTGGTTTTGAAACCAGGGTCTTTTTTATATTATTGAACGGTATTTTTTGTTTCCTTGTCCCATACATATAGAGTGTATAAGTTATATAAGGAGGAAGAAAATGAATTCTACATTGATTATTGGCGGAATCCTTACTTTGGTATTTGTTTTGCTGATCTTTGGGGTTTCAATGAAACCGGTGCAATTTATAGGGAAGCTGTTTGTTAAGGTAATGATAGGTGTAGTATTTTTGTTTGCCGTTAATGTGCTTGGAACATATTTTGGTTTTCATATTCCAATTAATATCGGTACAGCTTCTATTTCTAGCATTTTAGGAATACCAGGTATTTGTGCTTTGGTTATCATTAAATTATATATAATGCCAGGATGAAAATCATTTTGGCATTTATTTTTAAAAAAAGAAAAATAGTGTTGACTTATTAATTGTTAATGTGATAAATTAATAAGCGTCGTCAACAACGAAAGAAAAAAAGAAGTTGACGAAGTGATTGAAAGATGTTATATTATAAAAGTCGCTGAAACGCGATGTTGAACTTTGAAAACTAAACGAAACAAACAACGTGAAACGTCAA
>NZ_JAGDQK010000066.1:0-13318 GCF_017498755.1 Bacillus sp. XF8
TTTCATTGATAAATTGTTTGGTATCGCATCATAATCTGTAATTTAGTAGGAAATTCAGGTCCTACTTTTTTAAAAATTTATTTTTGCACCAGAACCTCAAAAACAGCTTTTTATTATTGGCCAAACGCAATGATCCGTGAATATGTTGCAATTGTCGTTATGGGACGTAAACGACATATGAAATTTGTCTGGACTATTCTAGTAATCTCTATATTATTTTTTATATTAAGTTTATTATTCATATAGTTAGTGAGAAAACTTCAAGCTCTTTTAGGATTATCAAATTTATATTCACTAAAATATAAATTAAATTTAAGATCTAAACAAAATCTTGGCCTCACTTCAATTGAGAACAACAACCTTTTTCGGTCTTATCGCTCAATTGTTAAAAATAAAAACATGAAAAAGAATGCAGATTTGAAACCTGTATTCTTTTTCATTTCTTATTTTTATCCAAAAACTACTTAGCATTAGTTTTTTAAATGAGTATTCAACAAAAAGCCTATTTATTCTAAACGAGGTGAAAATGATTCTTTTAGAGAAGATACCACTCTTTAGTTCTAATGCAGAGATTATATAACTTCGAGGTAAAGATTATTCTTATATATAGTATAAGAATGGGTCTCATTTTGACCATAAGTAATAATGGTTTAAAATTAAGATATAAGATAAAGTTAATAAATAAATCGGAGGATGAAATGTATAAATTATTGATTGTTGAAGATGAAATGAATATAGCGGATACACTAAAAAAACATCTTGAAAAATATGGATACCATTGCCTCATTGTAGAAGATTTTCAAAAGGTATTAGAAATTTTTCAAGATTTTCAACCCCACCTTGTCATAATGGATGTTACCCTTCCTGCCTTTGATGGTTATTATTGGTCCCGTAAAATAAGACAAATATCGAATTGTCCTATTGTGATTCTCTCTGCTCGTATGAGTGAGGCGGATCAAGTGTATGGCATTGAAAATGGGGCTGATGATTTCATTACTAAACCTTTTTTACTAGGAGTGGTACTTGCAAAAATTAATGGACAAATTCGTCGTATATATGGCGAATATGCAAGGAATGTACAGGAGAAAATTTTCAAAATAGGAAATACAATTTTAAACTTGGACACTGTACGATTATGTACACCTAATCAGGAGGAGTTATTAACGATAAAAGAATTCCAGCTATGTACAATGTTCTTTGAAGCGTATCCTAATGTTGTAACAAGACAGCAATTACTTACAGCCATTTGGGATGAGGAAGAATTTGTCGAGGAAAATACCTTAACAGTAAATATTGCAAGATTACGAAAGAAATTAGAAGCTATTCATTCTACTTTAGAAATTACAACTATTCGAGGAATTGGCTATCAATTAACGGAGAAACTCACATGAAGTTATTTTTAAAAGACCATATGAGCTTTATTATTTTGTATACCATTACATTTATTAGCTTACCAATTGTGATTCATCGATTAGATGGCTTTGAAAATCATTATACCTATTTTATATTTCTAGCCTTCTCTCTATTAATCGTACTACTTTTTTGTCGTTATTTACGTCGTAAAAAAATGTATGCACATATTGGGAACAAGAACATCCATACGGACAGTTTCATGATTTATCAGCCAATTGCTCCATACGAGAAAGCATACGCAACTCAATTGCAATATATTCAATCCTTATTTTTATCAAAAGAAGAGGAGTATAAGAGTTCTTTACATAATCAGCAATTAATGATTTCTCATGCAGTTCATCAGATGAAAACACCACTTTCTGTCATTCAACTTCTTATACAATCCAATCAGTTTAAGGAACCAAATTCCCTTGCAGAATGGCAAAAAGTAAAAGTTGAATGTGATAAACTGAACTTCTCTTTAAATCAGTTACTAACGTATAGTCGCTCCACTAAATTATTAGCAGATTTAAAAATAGAACCAATTCCATTAAAACATATCGTACAGGAAGTTATTAACGATTTAAGGGATTATTTTATTGAGGAAGAAATCTTTCCTAAAAGCACTATACCAGAGCATATATTACTTTATTCAGATCGTAAATGGCTAAAGGTTGTGGTTTACCAGTTATTAAGTAACGCTGTTAAATATGGAGAAAAACACTCTTCAATTATAATCCATTATGAAAATGGACAGTTATTCATTAAAAATAAAGGAGAAACGATACCTGAAAGTGAAATAAAACGTGTTTTTGAATTATTTTACACAGGAACGAAAGGACGTACAAAAGGGGAAGCAACTGGCATCGGTCTATATTTAGTAAAAAGTATCCTTACTACATTAAATCATCCATACCATCTACATTCTAAAGATAAGGAAACAACATTTACAATAGATCTATCACGAAGTATAGAAACGGCTACCAAATAAGGTAGCCGTTTTGAATGTGACAATTTTGTCATCTTGCTGTCACATTGAGAGATGTTAAGAAGTAACAAGCATATTTATACTAAAATACTGAAAGATACAAAGGAGTGAAATACTAATGTCAAACAGAATCTTGAATGTAAAGGAGCTTCAAAAGGAATATACAGGTGAAATTATTTATAAAGCATTAAAAGGGATTGATTTTCATTTAGAAAAGAATGAGTTTGTTGCCGTAATGGGTCCTTCCGGTAGCGGAAAAACAACATTCCTTAACTGTATTTCCACAATCGACCCTCCAACTAAGGGATTAGTTACAATTAATTCAAAAAATCCTTATGAATTAAATGATACTGAACTAGCAAAGTTTCGTCGGACAGAATTAGGGTTTGTCTTTCAAGATTTTAACCTTGTTCATACTTTAACAGTAGAGGAAAATATTTTATTACCGTTGACACTCGACTCAGTACAAGCTACTGAAATGAGTAAGCGTTTAGAGAAAGTTACAACTTTCTTAGGGATTAAAGGAATTTTAAAGAAGCGTACATTTGAAATTTCAGGAGGACAAAAACAACGTGTGGCCATTGCGCGAGCTGTTATTCATGAACCTGGATTATTATTAGCCGATGAACCGACTGGAAACCTAGATTCTAAAGCAGTAAATGATGTTATGACGTTATTTGAATCAATTAATAAGACTTTTAACACAGCTATTTTAATGGTGACGCATGATGCCTATGTTGCAAGTTTTGCCCACCGCGTGATCTTCATAAAAGACGGTATCCTTTATAATGAAGTGCATCGAGGCAATAATAAAAAGGAGTTTTATCAGGAGATTATGGACACACTTACATTTTTAGGTGGTGGACAGCATGAGTTTTAATCATATAGTCCTTCAAAACATCTTGCGAGATAAATGGACATACATTTCTTACTTTTTGAGCAGTGTATTTTCTATTTTGATATTCTTCTTATTTTCGATTATAGCCTTCCATCCAATGATGGAAATTGTTGATACATCGAGTACACTTGGTCTTATCATGATGCTTATGAGTTTCATTGTTTACATTTTTTCATTTGCTTTCATCATCTATTCGCTGTTTGCGTTTTTAAAAAAGAAAATGAAAAATCTTGGTATTTTTATGATTACTGGAGCATCCATGAAGCAAGTGCGCAAAATGGTTTTTAGAGAAAATATGCTTATTGCTAGTGTGGCTATTATAACAGCAATCGTGTTAGGACTTATAATTGCCCCTTTATTTTTAATGGTTACTAAAAGAGTGTTACAAGCTGATAGCTTCGGTATGTATTTCCCAATACAATCCATTCTATTAACAATTGTCTTATTTACAATTTTGTTCTTTATCGTTTCTAAATTTACCACACGCTTTATTAACAAAGAAGAAGCGATCCATTTGCTAAAAGCAGATGTAACACAGGAAAAGTTAATAGCGCCTGCGCCATGGAAGCTGTTACTATCCGTAATTACCAGTGGATTCTTTATACTCTCACCCCTGTTAGAAATGAATTGGATTGAATCATCTGGAATGATCTATTACATTGGATTATTTGTTAGCTCACTATTAGCCATTTACTTTATTATTACGCAAGGAACGTTGTTAGCAATTCATACATTACAAAAACATACGTCATACTTAAAAAAAACAAATATGCTTTATGTTTCGAATCTCAAATCCAAAGGTCGTTCACATGCTAATCTTATCTATTTATTAACAGTATTGTTATTAGGGGTATTTGTATGTACAAGCGTATTGTACAGCTCCTATTATAATGTAAAAGGGAATGCAGAAGCTGCATATCCTTATAGCTTTCAATATATCTCACTTCCAGAAAATAAAAAAGAAGTTGAAAAAGAGGATATTACATTTATTGAATCTACTTTATCCAAACAAGGTAGTTATGATGCATATTATTCCGCGTTTAAGACAGATAAACAACGAAATATCGGATTTATGTCAGTTTCAAATTATAATGCACTTGGCTCTCATAAAGCGATTTCATTAAAGGGTGATGAGTACTATGTTGCTGCAGGTAATCATGACGTCCTTCCAAGTATTGAGGATATTCATGATTATCCGTTTGGAAACCTTAAATATGCGGGGCTTGAGAAACGAAATATTTTAACTTCAAGTTTCCAAAAGGTATATTATATCGTTTCAGATGAGGTTTATGAAACAATTGACTATCCCGTATTTAATGTATTTGCTTATGAAGTTGATCATTGGACAGAAAAACTTGAACTGTCCGAAACAATTCTCTCAAAAATTTCAGTAATACCGGATGAGCGACTGATATCTTCTAAAATTGATTTGTACGAGACTGAAAAAACTACAGCAAGCCTTCTATTCTTTATTGGTTTTATGCTGAGCATTATCTTTTTAAGTGCGGCAATGAGTATACTTTATTTCTATCTTCAAACGTCATTTGAAGAAGAAAAAGAAAAATATGCAGGAATCCGTAAAATTGGCTTTTCTGTAAAAGAATTAATTACTGTTGTGACCAAGGAGTTGTCAACTTTAATTTTTATCCCGTTTGCATTCGCATCTATACTTCTATGTGGAACATTGCTTGGAATGCGTAGCCATTTTTCATCAGCATTTTATGGCGTCACAGCAATAGGGGTAGGGATATTTTTATTGCTATTTGTTATAAGTTTTTTCATCATTCGACGAAGTTATTTGAAAAAACTAATGAATTAACAATATATGTATTTAATGGTCTAGCTACTTAATCTAAATATAATATAGCAAGTTTACCCAAAGTTGTACTATTCGAGAGGTTCTATTTTTTACAAAAGAACCTCTTGGACAAACAATTAATACTTTTTTATGAAAATATATTGAGTATGTAAGAAAACAAAATGGCGTTTCCAAAAGATTAATAGTATCTGAGTAACACGTAAAGTGGAGGTTTTATATTTTATGAAGTTAAATGCTTTTCAATTAAAAATATTTGCAATGATCCTTATGGTTATTGACCACGTGTATACTTACATTCCCGGTATGCCAATGTGGATGCATCATCCAGGACGTATTGTAGCACCCATTTTCTTCTATTTTGTAGTGGAAGGATTCTTCTATACAAGAAATCGTACAAAGTATGCTACACGTGTATTTATGTGGGCAGCGATTATGTTTGCAGGTTCAGCGATTATTCAATATATCTTCCCAACAGAGGGTGGATTACCAAATAATATTTTCTTGTCGCTTGGGTTTGGAATAGTGTTATTATGTGCCATTGATTATACAAAGCGTACAAAAAACTATCTACTAGGAATTCCAGCTACCATTCTTGTGGCTATATTAGGAATATTTACAGAGGCAAATATTTTTGGAGTGACAATGACTTTAATTTTCTACTTCTTTAGAGAGAAGAAAATGTGGTTAATTATCACATATGTATTACTTTCATTATCAGACGTTCCGACGTTACTTATGGTTGGAGAACTCTTTACAGATACAGGTCTATTTGGTTTCAATAATCAATGGATGATGGTATTTGCGTTACCATTCTTCTTCTTATATAACGGGGAGCGTGGTGTAAATAATGCATTTACAAAATATATGTTTTATATTTTCTACCCAGTCCACTTATGGATTATCTATACAATTGGATATTTTGTGAGTAAATAAAGATAAAAGCTTTGCATAATATGCAAAGCTTTCTCTTTTATTGTAGTATCTTTATTTTACTAGGAACTTATCCTCCTAGCAAAAACACAACTTTGTATATAACCCTTTTCATCCTATTCATATAGAGGTATCGCCAACATTTTTGAAAAAAACCACGTTAAGAGTTTTTAAGTCATTTTGACCATGTTTTAAATTATGTTGCATACAAAAGTGGTTTATTTTAAGTAAATTGTGTTGCGTTAGAGACCGATTTTAACAGCTTTTCTTCTTGTAATTAACGGGAAAAATTTCAAAGCATTTTATGCTGAAGTTTGCTTAACGTGGGGTTTTTTCGATTTGCTGGCGGTACACCTTTTAGTATAAGAATTTTTTTGAAAATACATTACTATATTTGAATAAGATATTTAATGGTACACTATACATTATGTAAGGACAAAGTGATTTTTGAAGGTGGTTATTAAAAGTGAAGAAAGTATCATTATGTTGGATAAGTTTGAGTTTGTTATTAAGTGCTTGTAGTGGAGACGATATTACAAAAAAAGAAGAGAAAGTTGTACAAAAAAATACGAAGGAAAATAGTATTATTCCGAAATATTCTATTTCTGATGATTATTATAGAACTATTATTCCTTTGAAAGAATAAAAAATGATAAATGTAGCTAATGAAAAAACTGATTCTAAATTAGATATAGATAGGTTTGAAACTGGTTTAATGGATATTGCTTCGAAACAATTTGATACAAAAAACCATTATTTACAAAGAAGTGAATATATTTCTCAAAAAACATTAGAAGAACTAATTGTAAAACAAGAAACACCCTATGTATCTAATATTATAGAACATGATTATTTTACTAAGAAAAATTCAGGAGAATTAAATCTAGCTGGTGTTGTTATTTGTTTAGCTATGACTTCAGATCATTCTAATGAAGAGGCGATTGCTAAGGGAAATGAGGTTGCTAATCAGCTTTTAAAAGTTCTTTATGATAATAAGAAATTTACAAAGGTTCCTATTACTTTTGCTATTTTTAAACAGGAAAATAATAGTTCTTTAAAAACTGGTGTATTTGTTTCTAGTGTTACTGTTCAAAAAGATGAGAATAGCATAGGGAAATGGGTTAATATTAATGAAAAAACTTTCGCTTATCCTTCTGATGAATTTCAGCAAATACATGGTATGGATTATAAAAAGTTAGATGATTTTGTTAGTGCATTGAAGAAGTTTTCTCCGACGGACTATATGCCTGTTAACGTTGAGGCTATATACAAAGGTGATAATATAGACAATTTAAATATGAATACTTTGATTAAATTTAATGGTAAATCTGAATTAATCGCTTTTACGCAAATAGCAACTCAAAGTATGTTAGATACTCTTCCTAAAGATATTAAGATTCAATTGAAAATAAAATCGGAAGAAAAAGTTGAAGCTATTATTATAAAAGAAAAAAATGAAGATCCATTTGTTTCTTTTTTTGAATAATAAAAGAAAATAACAAAAAAGACAGTTATTAACTGTCTTTTTTGTTCAATGTTTTAAAATAGTTTTAGCATTAGCGTTTTAAAACATTTTTTGAACATATTTAAAAGTAAGCGTAATATATTACAAAATATAGAAATAAATTTCAATAAAAAGTAACCTTTTATATTTGAGTATCTGTGAATTATGATATGATTTCAAGAAATTGGTGTGTTAGGTAATTCGAAATTTTATTATATTGGTTTGTAAAATTAAATATGGAAAGTATCTAGTATATTATCTTTTTCCTCTTTATTAATCCCAATGTATTTGAGTGTAATTTGTGGCGTGCTATGATTTAAGATTTCTTGCAACATGGCTACATCTTTTGTTTGTTTATAGAACCAATAGCCGAAGGATATCTTGTCAAGACATTTATTAAGCTTATTAAATCTTACACTTTACTTTGAATACATATAGTTAATGTATATTGTAAATTAGGAAGTTTTTAATATAATATTCAAAAGTTAAGGAGCATTTCTTTATTCAAGGCTCTTTTCGTAAAGTTTGTTGCTTTTATAAAATGATGTATTAGCAAAGGAAAATTATTGCGATTTGTAGAATAATTATCTTTAATCGTTATTCAACTAAATGGCAGTTTAGTTGAACAAGGATTATTGATTAACTCTGTCGAATATGTCCTTTAGCATTTCTTCCTGGCCCACAACAAGATTGTAAAAGGACTGCCTAAAAGGGTGCTTAGTTAAACAAGACCATCATTTCGATGGTTTATTTTTATGTACAGGACATCAAGTAGATTTCGGCGATTCAGTGTGAAATGTTTAAAACGACAAAAAACTTGGAAGTAAGCAAATTATCAATTGGTATTCTACAGATTTCTTTTGGAGTGGTTTCAGCTGAAGTCACAAAATAAAAAATGAGAAAGTTCGCAAAACTATATAATACTCAAAATATTATGTGAATATTAATAGTGTGAAGCTTATAATTGAACTGGGTGATTAAAAGTGACTATACAAAATAAAAAGATAATTGATATCTGTGATAACCGCAGACTATTCAAAAAATATTCACGTAACAGTATCCCAAGCGTAATCTTCATAGCAGGGTTAGGCGATAGCTATGAGACATGGAAAAAAGTCCAAGACCGAATATCGCAAAAAACATCAACCTTTTCCTATAACAGATCGGGTATTGGCAGGAGTCAAGTCGCATCCGTCCCGACGACTTGCTATGATCTAGTCGAGGAGCTCAACGAATTATTGCTAGCGCTTGAAGTGGAGAAGCCCTATATATTGGTGGGACATTCTTTTGGTGGTTTGGTCGCTAGATTATATGCCAGCCTTTATCCACTGAACATCTGCGGTATGGTTTTGGTTGACGCTGCACCGGAATATAAAGAACTTGCCTATGAAAAGGTTCTACCCGAAAATCTGCTTGCAAGAAATAGGGAATATTACGAGAATCCTATGTTGAATAGTGAGAAGATTGATAAAATACAAAGCTATAAGCAAATCGTTGATCATTCAAAGCAAAGTAACCTCCCTCTCGCAATTATTACAAGAGGTTTACCTGACAATGTTGAAGAGGGATGGCCATCTCAAGAAATATTAGAAATTGAGCAAAGACTCCAAGCAGAATTCCAATGGCTATCAACGTCAAGCAAGTACCGGATTGCTAGTCGAAGTGGACATTATATTCATCATGATGAGCCAGAAGTTGTTATAGAGGAGATTATGTTAATGTTGAAGGAGATGGGGAAATGAGCGATACAAGGACCAAATTGATGCTGGATTTGCAAAGGGTTCTGGTGCAAAAACTTCAGGGAAATTGCAAATAATCTCTAAATCTTGGACATACTGATACTATTACTCTAAAAAAGGTGTGTGATCGGTATGAAAAAGGAAAATTTGTTCAAATGGAAGCACTATCAACCTGATATTATCTTATTAACGGTAAGATGGTACCTACGGTACAACCTAAGTTTTCGTGATTTGGTGGAAATGATGGAGGAACGAGGTTTGTCTATTGCTCACACCACTATTATGCGTTGGGTGCATCAATATGGACCTGAATTAGATGAAAGAGTACGACGTCATCTTAAGACAACAAATGATCCCTGGAGAGTCGATGAAACGTATGTGAAAATAAAAGGGCAATGGATGTATTTATATCGCGCAGTCGATTCAGAAGGAAATACCATTGATTTTTATCTAAGTACATCAAGAGATAAACAAGCAGCCAAGCGCTTTTTCAAGAAAGCCTTGGCTGCTTCTCATATTTGTAAACCTCGCGTAATAACAGTAGATAAGAACCCTGCCTATGCTGTAGCAATTCAAGAATTAAAAGAAGAGAAACGTATGCCTGAAGGCATACAACTAAGGCAAGTTAAATATCTCAATAATATAGTGGAACAAGATCACCGTTTCATTAAGAAACGTGTACGTTCTATGTTAGGATTCAAGTCATATGAAACAGCCATTTCTATATTGAGTGGCGTTGAAACCATGCATATGATGAAAAAAGGACAACTTCACTTACAGGTGAAGTCTGCCCAAAATGAAGTTAGATTCATACATAAATTATTTGGAATTGCATCATAATCTACCATTGAACAGTCTATGCAGGTTTCTATGCCTCTATCAAATGATTTTTGCACCAGAACCGTAAAAATAAATAAAGTTCCACAAACGACCGTTTATGGCACTTGGGTGATTACACTAATTCACTGAATATATCATCTTTTATTTATTATATATAGTTTGGAAAAATTACCATTTACACACAATTAGTATTAGTGTATTATTCGTCTAGTACACTAATACTGAGGAGGGAAGAAATGGAAACTGAGTTTTCTCCTAATATCCCGATTTATATTCAGGTAATGGAATACATAAAAAAGGAAATTGTAACAGGTCGTTTAGCACCGGGTGATAAAATCCCAGCTGTACGTGAACTAGCCAGTGAATTACAAGTGAATCCAAATACGATTCAACGTACATTTCAAGAGCTAGAACGAGAAGGTATTGCTGTGACACGTAGAGGAAAAGGGAGATTTGTAACGAGTAAAGGAGAAAAGATTACTGAACTACGCAAAGAAATGGCAAAAGAGTTGCTTGATAATTTTATAAATGGAATGGACAATTTAGGATTTACAAAAGAAGAAATTCTTCCAATCCTCCATTCTTCATTAGAAAAGAAAAGGAAGGAAAACGAATGACAGAGTTATTAAAAATTGAAAACCTGTGGAAAAGATATAACTTAAAAACAGTGCTTCAAGATTTAAGTACAACAATTTCTGAAGGGAAAATTATTGGTCTTGTTGGTGATAATGGTAGCGGAAAAACGACATTATTAAAAATGATTGCTGGTTTGCGGTATCCTTCTAAAGGAACTATCACAATTGAAGGTAAGAAGGTAGGAATAGAAACAAAGAAAATTGTTTCATTTATGCCTGATAGTCCTGTTTTTGACGAGTGGATGACGATAAAAGATGCTGTAGTCTTCTATCGGGATTTTTATAGTGATTTTGATTTACATCAAGCAATGGACTTAATAGCTGAGTTTAAAATGCCCTTAGAAGAGCATATAGTTGCTTTATCAAAAGGTGAAGTGGAAAAATTACAACTTATCTTAACTTTCTCCAGGAAAGCAAAGTTATATATATTAGATGAGCCATTGGGTGGAATTGATCTTGTTTCTAGAAAACATGTACTAGATTTAATTCTTAAATTTTACCGAGAAGATTGTACCATTCTCATTTCAACTCATTTAATAGAAGAAATCGAAAGTATATTTGATGAGGTAATCTTTTTAAAAGACGGAAATATTGTATTACATGAAAACGTAGAGGAAATTCGTTTTCATCAAGGGAAAGCAGTACATGAGTTGTTTAGGGAGGTTTTTGAGAAATGAATCCACTTTTTCTCTATTTATATAAGTGCAATAGAAAAAAAATAGCTGTCTTTTATTCTGGTTTTATTATTATTTCTTTACTTCTTTTATTTAGTACGATAGGACTCTCAAGGGTACTACCTCCGTTTATAAAGGATTTAGTATTACTCATATTTCTGATAATAATTGGTATAGCTGCATTTTTACTTCTTTTAATAGCGCTGCCTTCTTTCAATAAAATATTAAAAAATTCTATGATTCGTTATACAGCCATCCCAACCCAAAAATATATATATGCGAATTTATTATTTTTCACATTAATGTTTATTATTTTATTAGGTATAGGCTTAATTTTTTCATATTATTTTTCACAAAGTCTTGATGATGGAAAAGTAATTGGTTATGATCCCAGTCTTTATGGTGGGGAAATAATCGGAGAATTCCGACAAGAATATCACAAGTTGTATAGTTACGGAATCTTCCAACACATATTTGCTTTTCTTTTATGGGGAATCGATTTCATGAGTATCCTTATTTCTTGTTATTTTATCATGGCAATTATACGGCTGTTTCCAGTGAAGTCATGGATGAGTAAAATAATTTTATTCATCATTTTCGTTGCTATTTTTTCAACAATACAAACAATAGTAATGAATGTGTTAAGTAAATTAGAGAAATATGCAGTTACTATTAAGAGTTCTGGGTTCATGGATAAGAATAATTTTTTTGATACATCATTTTACCCTAGTGAAGATTTCACTATTTTTGGTCTATGTTTTACTTGCTTGTTAATAATTGTACTCGTAGCGATTACAGGTCGCATTATCAATAAGAAATTAGAGATATAAAAAATTCACTTTACAAGTAAAAAATATTTTAGGAGGAAAGCATGAGAACATCTAATCCAATGTTAAAAAAAGACAAATTTCATGAAGAGAAGACAAACGCTTCTACGATGACTATAGGTGGAACGATAGGAAAAACATTTATTATGCTTATCTTACTTCTTGCAGCATCTGTCTATTCATACGTACAGGTGACACAAGGTACAATGAAAATGCCCGTGTTAGTTGGAATTATAATAGTTACTCTAATTGTTGCATTTGTAGTTATATTCATTCCGCGCATATCCCCAATTTGCGCACCGATTTACGCAGTGTTACAAGGAATTTTATTAGGAAGTATTTCAGCATACTATACAATGCGTTTTGGTGATTCCATCGTTTTAACTGCTGTATTGCTGACAATCTCGATTTTATTTGCAATGTTAGTTTTATATGCAACTCGAATAGTAAAAGTAACCAAAAAATTTCGTTCAGTTGTAACGGTTGCAACACTTGGAATTTTTATTATGTATTTTATCGTTTTCTTACTAGACATTTTAGGTGTGACTGTTCCATATATTCACCAAGGTGGAACAATTAGTATCATCATTAGTGCAATTGTAATTGTTGTTGCTGCATTAGATCTATTACTAGATTTTGATTTAATTGAAAATGGTGCACGTAGTGGGGCAGCAAAATATATGGAGTGGTATAGCGCGATAGGGCTCATAATGACATTAGTATGGTTATACCTTGAAATTCTTCGTTTTGTTTCTTACTTTATGAAAAATAAAGAATAGAAAAAATCCTGCATGTTTGAAACATGCAGGATTTTTTCTATCTCGTAGTATCAATTAAGTCACGTTAGCCTGTTGAAAATGTATATAGATGCTTTACAACGATTTTAATCCATACTTATAAACTTTCAGATACTCCCTTAGCTTACATGAAATTGGCTTTTGGTTTTTCTATGGAAAAAAACTCTTAGCGTACGAAATTCGCGTTTTGTTGGTGTTACCCCATCGCTATCAAGCTAACAAAACAAAATACCCCCTAAAATAAAAAAATACGCTATTCTTTCTGTAGAATCATA
>NZ_JAGDQK010000067.1:0-8141 GCF_017498755.1 Bacillus sp. XF8
CGATTGAACAAGGTTTTCGAGAGACGAAAGGCTATTTCAGCAAAGTCTATATTTACATGTGTTGCGATTCTGTAATAATTTTTTATACCAAGCACATAGGTGTTATAATCCAGTACTGCTTTTACTGTTGGATTCTTTTGAATTGCTTTAATTCTTGTTTTTGCTTTTTCAAAGATATCTTTTTTCTTTTTCTCACTAACATGTGTGTTTGCTACATATCTTTTGCACTTTTTAACAGATTTGATAGAGAATCCTAGAAAATCTGAAGATTTTCTTTTTAAATTTCTATTTCTCAAATAACATATATGGACACTTTCAGATAAGGAGAATGAAATACGTATGGCTAATTATTTTTATAAACATGGTAAAAAGTATTATTAAAAACAATCGCAGCCGGACCATCAAAAAGATAACTGTTCTGTTGAGACTCATACAATTGCTGGTTCAGGAGAAAATTTAACTGGAAATATCCCCTTAAGAATTTTAATACGACCTAACACTTTCAACCTACCCATTTTTGAAGATTTCACCAAAAATCACAATAAAACATTACTTCAAATATCGTCTTCATCATTCTCTGCATTCCCTGCTCTCCCCCTTACCATAACTATTCGAACTAGAGGAACTGAAAATCCGATTGTAGCTACCCTAACAGTGGACCCAGCAGGTAATTTAGGAGGCCCCAGAGTATTTCAAGTAGAGGATTTTGAAAGTCTGACTGTCTCAAACACTAACCCAGAACAAACTGGTCAACTTAATGTATTTATACAAAAAACGTTTTGTATCTGCTGTAATGATAGAAGTGATTCTTGTGATGAATATTACTGTGAACACGACTATGATTGTTAGATTAAATCACACAAAGGAATCCTGAATGTATAGGGTTCCTTTTCTGTTACTCTACTATCATCAAGTCCTTCCTAATTCTCACATTTATTCATCTTTCATTTTCTCGTTTCTTAATAAAATTCAAATTGTATTACTTTCTCTTTTTCCACTTCTTCCAATTCTTACGCTGACTTTTCTTTTTCTTAAAGAACGCTTTTCGTTGCATCTGTCTCATTAGGCAGTGAACTTTATATATTGAGATAACAGTTGGTCTAATTGTTTGCCAACACTTTGAAATAATTGAAGCAATATATCGAAAAGTTGTTGCTACACGCTCGAACAATACCACGAACCGATCACGAAATCCCTCAAATACCATTTTCAATTGCTTGCATCTATCTTCACTCCCTGTATAAATTTTCAAAATTAATACATACTATCTCCAAGCCGCTTAATCCTCGGCTGGTACTCTTTCTTTTGTTTACAGTAGCAAGCAGGTAGTTTCTTCCCCTATCTGCTTTCTCTGTATATTTTTTAACTTTTTGCAGACAATATTGTTACGCCTTCAACACTGGTTTACAACACGATTAGGCGTTTCTGCAACCTTCTAATATTCTTGATACTCCGTGTAAGGAACAGCGTATATAGCTGTTTCTTTTTTATTTCCTGACAAAACCATCATGTATAAATTCCACCCTACAGAAAACAATATCTATAAGCCGTTCGAACTAGCGGCTTCACTCTTCTTGTAATGAGAAAGCAATTTATTGCAATTGGCTAACTCATTCGACCCACCGGCAGGCAACGAAAATCGTTCCTGCCATTTTTTTGTATAAATTTTTTTAATCCTCACACACTACCTATAAGTGAGTTGTTGTACTACTGTTTTTTGAGAAAACATAATTTTCAACGTAAGCAGATGGCATAAAGAGCTATCTGCTTTTCGTATAATCTTTTTTCATTTCACATATACTATCTACGAACCTGTTTACCAATACAAGTCATTTTGGTGTTTTGAATTTCTCCTAAATTACCCTTCTTGGGATAAGCATTTTTTGCTTATCCCATTTTGTTGTATATATATTTAAATTTGCGTTAACACTATTTATGAGCGTGTTTTCTGGTTATTCGTAGTTCCTATCCACAGTAATCTTTCTCCTAATGAGGACGGCAGGTACGACTGCTTGTCCTCATTTTTTACTTATATCGCATACACCTCTTTCCGATAATCCCTAACAACATTGCCTTCTTCATTGAAGTAAGCAATTTCCCACCAAGGATGGACATTACACCTCTCAAAATCTCCATCCAACACAACGCATAAAGCTGAGTATTATCAGCAAATCCAATATTTTCACACTTCACATACTTTACAAATTCGTGAACTGTCATTGTGAAAAATTTATTTTTAAACTCAAGATAATATTTGTACTTTTCTCATTCTTCTGTCTCCGCAACGATGACTTTCTCACAAGGCCAATGTTCAAAGATTGTATGTAGCTTGAACTTATATTGGAGAGACATTAAAATTCCCCCTTCATTATATTTTCGACCAGTACATACGATTCATTTCGTTATGAATCGATTTGATATTTCTCAATACGACACCTATAGACATTTGAAACTACAACGATTAATATATGGTTACCCTTTCTTTTGACCTGACGATACATCAGGTCTTTTTTACACTAAAACCACCCAACCGACACGTGCTCATGATTCACACCTCCAAACTTCACTTCAGCTTCTTTCAAACGCTTTTGAAAATCTTCCCACTCTTGCTTACATTTCTTTTGTTCCATCACGCCCACTTCATAAGTACATGTTTTAAATAACCGAGCCCCTGAGAATTGAGAACTAAATACTTTACCAGTGCCATCGCATGAGCACATGTTATTCACTCCTTCTGACGATAATCTTCGCCCTCTACAGCGATTAAGTAATGTTTACTCATTTCGAACAATCGGCTTTTTGCCGCATATCCAATCTTTTCAGGTAATGTTTCATCATCTTCATTGGAGCTATATAGAATCGGTAAATTGTGACGATACCGGTAATCGATAATTTGGTAGTACAAGTTTTCTTTCGCTTCCGACCCTTTGGATATTCCTAAGTTGTCCCAAATTAGAACATCAACTTGCTTGGCATGTTACGCTCTCTGCTTACATTTTCTTCATCATAATTTCTGCTCGCTGCATAACCGCTGCCAGTTCGTTTCCGACGTGTTGTATTTCCTACACCACCTCTTCGGTTTTTATAATCTTCATCGAGCTTAATGACATCTGCCATTGTTTTGACGTTGTTCTTTTGCCAATCGAATATAATACCGCTAATGTACTTCCAGCGCTTTGCATTTCGATCAATCGCTCTATCGACTGCTTCCATTACAAGGTGATTTGTTATTCGATACGAAATAACTCAACAGGTGATGAAAATGATTGTACTCAGAAGTAAAATCGGGGACTTATTAAAAAACAGCGGATTAAAAGGAAGATGGGTTACTCAGCAATTAAACATAAGTCAGAATCAAATGAGTAATTATGTAACTGGAAAGTCTTATCCACCAGTTGATAAAGCATTCGAATTAGCGAAGATATTTGGGTGCAAAGTCGATGATCTATACGAGGTACAAAAAGAAAACCCTGCTGATTAAATATTAGCAGGGTTTAATACATATTGAGGTACTGAATGACGTTCAATGGAATCCATCATATATTACTTTCTCTATTCATTTACATATCACAAGAACGATTAAGAATGTTGTATTACAAAAAAGGTGAATATTATCTTTAATAGAAAATAAAGTTTTTAAAATTCATATCCTGATTTTTCGTTTTGTATATTTTACATTTTTATAATGTACAATTCTTTTACAACTACTTATACTCAAAAGTCTTTCGATTTATTTTTGGATGATGTTAAAACGTATTGCTCCATTTTTTCATAAAGATGAAGTAATTGTTTAACAATAGAAATTTTTGGTACTAACCAATATGAAAATAATGCAGAAATTATCCCTAACAAAGCTCCTGTGGCAACATCGAACGGATAATGAATCCCCCCCCAGATACGAGAGATAGCTACACAGAATGCAAGCGCAAACCATAACCACCCAGTTTTTTTACGCACAAGCCAGAATGAAAAACAAATTGAAAAAAACAGAATCGTTTTCCCTTATGGAACACTTCCTTGTGCACCTTCTGCGCAATAAATCGTATTCATCCCAATGCCTTTAGCAACTATTTCATTTAGTACGTTTTTTGTTACATCGCTAACGAAAATAGTTGCCCCGCCATTGTCATTTGTAATCTTCTTCAGCTAATTCATACTTTTGTTTAGTCACGTCACACCACCACACCACCTCTATATTAATGGGAAGGAATTCACCTCATTCCACACCTTTTATACAATCCAACGATCCTGGTTAAAAAAGCCCTGCACTTCACTACAGGTAGGACAGTCTCGCCACTCACAATCCTCATGAAATAATCAAAAGAGACTCGCAAATGACGTGATAATTGTTCATCTGTCATCTGTAAGTCTCTTTTCGTTTGTGTTATTTGGTTTTGGAACTGTTTGTTGTTCATAACTTGATAACTCTTTCGCTTCGTAATTCTTCAATCAACGATTCGTCTATATCAGTTTGCAGATTATCCTGTATCACTTGATATAACACTTTACCAACACGATTAATCATATCTTCATCTTGTTCTTCATAACCCGCTTCATGGAAAATACCATGCAGTACTTCATGAATAAATGTTTCTTCTAAACGATCACGTGGTAAATCCGCATCAACCTTAATGATTAAATCGTTATACAAAATTTGTCCAAGAACACCATGCTCCTTTGCTAATCCCTTAACTGATTGCACATTGTATTTTACTCCACCAATCTTCCAATACGTTTCTTTCATCTCTCACTCACCTCATCGCTAATTGCTTAAAAAGAATCTTATTTTAAAAAATCCGTAACGAAAACTAATTTATGCAGGGAAATTACCATGATTATAGGATTCCTGTATTATTCTTTATGCATGATTTTATGCAGTGTTGATTTTACGCCATTTCCAGCACCTAAACACCGTTAGTTTCTGCATAAATTTCGCCTTGTTAACTATCTCTATTTTTGTTCAGTTTTTATACAAGATTCCTCCTTTTGTTTTCAAAAGATGCAACACTATCCGTAAATACATTTTAGAAGGAGGGATTGAGATGGAATTCAAAAATAAATACATCGAACTCAGTGTTTCGCCAGAGTTTATTATCTCTATCGATCAATTAGTTACAACTCTTCACCTAGCAGGGATCATTTGATTCTTGCTTTTCTTTTTGTTCGTTGTTTGATTGTTTTGTTAAACCTTATCATCTCTTATCTCTCTCAATTGATCCATTTCCTTCTCTACATCCTTCTCAATCTCATTAATTTCACGCCAATCTTCTTCAGCTCGTCTACTCTCCCCAATCCTAAAACCGAAATAGATTATCAGAAAAGTAACGAACGTACCAGTAAAATATCCAAAAAAGAAGCTCAACCACGTCATCTCATCACTTCCTCTTCAAAATAAAAAGTACCCGAATGGATACTTCTCTGACTACCACCAGAATTATTTACTACAAACCTATATTACAAAACTTTACCATTTCATCAAAATCTATATTATTACTATAATTCACTTTTTCAATGGCTTGTATAACGTATACTTACCTTAAGTTAATGTTAAGTTTTACTAGCATATGTCTCTATAAAATAAAGTTTAATCAAAAATGGAGATTTGTATTTCATAAAAAAAGAAATCAGGTGATTTCCCTGATTTTTTTTCAAAATAATTTATAGTGGAGATGAAAATCTCGTAGCTTCAAAGCGTGTACTTGAAGGTTCTGAAACGATTGTACCAGCTAAGGTACTTCTTACAGATACTTGTACTACATCTCCAGCATTTAACTGAATGTTAGTAGAAACAGATGCAATATTGTTATTTGTGATTGTACTAAAAAAATCATTATCAATGGCTACTTGAGTATTATTTACCCTGATGGCTATTAATACTCTATAATCAGGAGAAGGAAAAATAGCAGGCCTAAATTCAACACTTGCAATAATAGAATATATACCTCTTGTTGTTGGAATAAATGTGGAGATAAAAGTATTATATTCATTTAGTAGATCGTATTGTTCATTTGGATATAAAACTTGCACAGTTGTATCTGCAGGAACATCTATAACAGTATTAGTTTCATCTCTAACAGCCCTAAATGCAGATTGCGGTACTGGTACTGGAGGCCCTTGAATAATAGGGCAACTCTCAGGATTAGGGACCGGACAAGGAATCGCAGATGGATTAAAATTTCTTTTTGTATTTGAGCACATGAACTATCAAACTCCCTTACTTAGGATATCTATTACATTAGATGTAAGGTGAGTTCTTCTTTCTTGTATATTTACCCATATTTGTTCAATACCAAATAAATTCATATCCTTTTTAGGTGTCCGATTTGTCCGATAAAAAAGAGCGCCCGTTTCCGCGAGCACTCTTTTTAAGGGATTACGAGAATCTCATTAACGAAAGTCAAGGTTACCAAAGTTAATGAGGTACAAGCAGTATATGCTTGTCTACTCTAACACGTGACAAAGAGCACCCAATTCAGTGGATGCTCTCAACGTGATAAGGAATATGAATACGTAATAGGTAGCGGTTAAGCTTTCCCGATACACCAGCATATGCTCGTCCTTCTCAAAAGGTGCAATAAAAAAAGCACCTCGCCCTGGTACCACAAAACGCGGAGAGGTAACTAACACGGAAAAAGACCTTTCTGTATCATTGTATGCTTACATTTTTCTTTATATTACCTCTTTTTAGGTGCCCGATTTGTCTGATAAAAAAGAGCACATCGAAATGTACTCTTTAGTGAAAGGCGCTTTATCATGAGTATGAAATAAGCGATTTACATGACCTTCGCTTGTCCCACCCTATATAATATGCTTGTCCTCTTAAAAAGGTGCAATGAAAAAGAACACTTCCCCAAGTAAGTGTTCTCTTCCGCAGAACGTGCTAAAAGACCTTTCCGTGCTATTGTATGTTTACATTTTTCTTTATATTCCCCCTTTTTAGGCGTCTAATTTGTCTAATTTCGAGCCACCAGTTTCGGTATAACTTGCACGATATGCTTTATACAATTCGGAAGTAGACATTACCATATCAGGCAATTTTATTAATTCCCTCACACCACCTATAAACCCAGAAACCCTTCCAAGCTCAATAAGAGGTGCAATAAACACAAAGACCACGACACTAATGCACCGTGGTCATATATATAAATTCAATTGGTCTTTTCGTCTTTTCTTCCTCCGCTTATTCTAACCGAGTAACGTTTTGATAAAGGGGCTATGTTCATTGATTATGAGCACATAGATACCCTATCCCCACAGTATTCTTCTTTCAAAGAACTGTATAGGTATAGCGTAATATTGATTCTATTTTGAAAAATCCCCGAAACTATTCCCTGTTTTATCCCCCTTTTTGTTGGGAATAGTACATACATTTAGAAACATAAAAACCACGATATCGACCTAATATGAATCCTTACCACCCTCTTCCAATAACGCTCTTTCCCCATTCTCACATCAATGAGGCTTTAAATATATGTAGGTAAACGTACAAGAAAAAGACAACTTCTCCACATTCAATGTAATAAAGAATTGTGAAGGAGGTTGATTATTTTTGTTTTTGCATAATGGAAAGCGGTGCATACCTCGCGCAATCCCTTGTCCCGTTCCAAGTCCTATTAGTCGTCCGTTTATCCAAGCTCCTCTTGAATCGCCACCCCAACCAGTTTGCGACGTAGCTGGCAATGTTGGAGCATGTTCCTTTGAAGGAAGCCCTATAGAGAATGGAGATTGTTCATTTGCGGAAGGATGTGGTACAACTGCTAATGGCGATTGCTCACACGCTGAAGGATGCGGTACAGAAGCGAACGGAGCTTGTTCTCATGCGGAAGGTTGTTGTTCAGTCGCAAATGGAGATTGCTCGCATGCTGAAGGTAGTCAAACAGTTGCTAATGCCATTGCCTCTCACTCGGAAGGAACGCTTACTCAAGCGAATGGAGATGCTTCTCATGCTGAAGGGCGAAGTACCATAGCAAGTGGGGAATCCTCGCATGCTGAAGGAAGAAATACAGAAGCAAGTGAAGAAGCTTCTCATGCTGAAGGTTTTAACACAACTGCTAGTGAATTTGCTTCTCATGCTGAAGGTTTGGATACTACTGCTAGTGGATTTGCTTCTCATGCTGAAGGTTTGGATACTACTGCTAGTG
>NZ_JAGDQK010000068.1:0-4536 GCF_017498755.1 Bacillus sp. XF8
TTCTCATGCTGAAGGTTTGGATACTACTGCTAGTGGATTTGCTTCTCATGCTGAAGGTTTGGATACTACTGCTAGTGAATTGGCTTCCCATGCAGAAGGGCTTGGCACAATTGCTAGTGGTTTTGCTTCTCATGCTGAAGGGCTTGGCGCAATTGCTAGTGGCTTTGCTTCTCATGCTGAAGGAGATGGTACAATTGCAGATGGGATGTTTTCTCATACTGAAGGATCATTTACTTGTGCTAACGGTTTACTAGGTGTCCATGTTATGGGACAAAATGGAGGACCTAATCTTGCTGTTGATCTCCCTTTCTCTTGGTATCTTGTAAATGGTGGAGGGGTATGTGATCCAGCAGGCGTAGTGGCAAAGATTCTAAGTAATGGGTCTGCTTGTTTTGACAGTACCGTAACGGCTAGTGCATATATAACAGCTGCTGGAGCTTGTGATTATGCCGAAATGTTTGAAACGTTAGATGGCCAATCAATTGATATCGGGCACTTTGTTACACTAGATGCCGAGAAAATACGAAAAGCAAATGCGAGTGATGATTATATTTTAGGGGTTACAAGTTCTCGTCCTGGCATATTAGCAGATACCCAAGATCCTACATGCTCTAAATATTTGCTGGATGAATGGAACCGTGAGATATATGAAGAGGTTGTAAAAGAAGCTATCAAAGACAGTGAAGGAAATATTATTATACCCGAACGCACAGAAACAAGAAAAAAACTCAATCCAGCATGGGATCCAAATATTCCGTGTAGTTCACGACTAACTAGACCTGAATGGGTAGCTGTAGGACTAGTAGGAAAACTACTTGTTCGAGATGATGGAACATGCCGTCCAGCAAGTTATTGCCGATCAAATAATGAGGGAATTGCAACAGCAACAACTAACGGATATCGTGTTATGAAACGTACGGGACCAAATCAGATTATGATTTTAGTTCGCTAAAAATTTAAACATCTTAATTGTGTAAAGAACAAATTCAGCTATACATTCTAAACAAATAACCCCTACCATAAGGTAGAGCACAAGTAAGATGAGTTACACGTATCATATAACAATCTATATCAACAGCAAAAAAGGCGATTATTTCATTTTCACTAGCATAAAACCATGTTTATATAATCCCCAAAGCTGTAGCTATCAAACGGTTAGCTATTTTTTTATTCTCATAAAAATTATCACGTCTCATCATCAATTCATTGTAAACATATGAATCTTTTACTTTTTCACTTCCTAAGTATTTCAACTCAATTATCTGACGCTGATCGTTATCAAGTGCATTCTGCAACGTCCGTTCAATCTGTTTAAAACGTATCTCACGCTTCTTATCATCTTTCATTTTCGGGAAAAGAACCGCGCACCCTGCTTGAATTTGTTCCTCTTGATTTTTCATCCGGACACATAATGCTTTGTAGTTTTTCAGCTCTTTCACCACAAGTCTACGCATCTCTTTTTCATCGATGTCTTCAAAGAATGACAATTGGTTCATATGATACGCTTCCCCTCCGTTCAAACTGTTTTTGTATTCAAAGGATTATTTTGTAAAAAATATCCTATTAATATTTTTTTGGTTTTATTCCCCTTTATTTTCTATTAGAATTAAATAGAAAATATGGTGATAACAAAGGAGAAATAAATCAATGAAACATACTATAAACCTATGGTCCTTTATTTTTTCATTCATTTGTATCGGTTTATTCCTCTTATATCTTGGAGCAGGATCCCCTGAACTGAATAAATATGTTACGAATTCTTTATATTTCCACCCTTTATTTTTTTTACTAATCTTAACTATAGGAACTTTTTTTGCTGGCATGATTGGCTTCTCTAAGATAAACCATTGGAAATCAGCGCTAAGAAGTATAGTGACAGTTCTACTGACATTTTCATTATCTATGTTTTTGACATTTATTTTGATTGTAGGATATGCATTAAGTTAAAACGCAATTTAAATACAAACTGAATAAATCTCAATCTTCCGTCAATACTGTAGATAGGCGATAGCCAGAACTCATTTAAAGTCCCTAACCTTTCTCCTTCCCCTGGAGAGCCGAGCAGTTAGCTTTTGCTAGCTGCTCTTTTATTGGTTACATTTACTATTAGTAACCATCATGATTACACCTTATAATGTAGAAGCTCGATTAAATCGGGTTGTTATACCCATTACCCTAGGAAACTAGGGTTTTGTTTTGTACAAAATGAAATTTTTATTCAATCTCTCCCTTCTGTCCTCTCAAGTATGTAGATTTTCACATTAATATTCTTTTTCATCTCTAATAAATAATAAAATTACGAGATTTAGTAGATAGGTAAGGGTTCCCTCACCTATCTAGCATCCTGGAATATATTAGCTACATTCAGGAAATCCAGCAGCTAATAACTGTTGTGCAATTAATGCTGGAATTGGTACTTTAAGTGTAACTAAGTCACCAACTTTTGTTACAAGAAAATATTGACCATTCTCAAGTAAAATACAAGTAATTTCCATTTGAGTTCCTCCTTTCTTTCAAACTACTAATAATCTATGAATTTATTAAAAGAAAGTGATAGGAAATAAGGTTTTTCTTATATATAAATATAAAATTAAATAAATACCTTTAATCAAACCACACATCTTAACCTCTAGTTGCGATAGGTAAGACTTTGAAGTTATCTCCATCTTTTCCCCCGCTTAACACTGTACGTGCGACTTTCACCGCATACAGCGTCCCATTTTCTCCTTTTATACTAAAGCAACTAGATTACAAACTTTACGGAGTTTGTTTATTTTCTTCAATTATTTATCGTTCAATTGAAGTATTCTCATATATTTTCTAATCGTCTCTTCATTTGTAGCGTGTATCAGTCTGTGGACAAATTCATGTACAATAATTAGGTTATTGAACTCGTCAGTTCCTCCCATATCTCTCGGTAGCTTGTGATGGCAGTGCGCATCATCAGCTAGTAAAAAGATTCCTGTGACAGCGCATTTACCATTTTGCATGGAATATCTCGATATTCTGTTATTTGTATACTTCATGCTCTTCCCTTTACTGGAGGATAGCAACATTTTTTGCATTTCATTAGCAATGTTGCCTTTTAGACTTTTGATGAGTTTTTGTCTTCCTTTTTTAGTATAATTGCATATGTCTTGACTGAAATTTTGAGGGAATCGTGTTTGTATATCAGCTAGTGGATATACATGATTACCTGCTACTTCAAAGGTTCTATAATTGTTCCTGTGAATTTTTTTATATAATACGTTAGCATTGGTAGGTATTTTATATTTCCCTATTGATTTTAGACGATTAAACAAGGTTTTCGAAAGACGAAAGGCTATTTCAGCAAAGTCTATATTCACATGTGTTGCGATTCTGTAATAATTTTTGATACCAAGCACATAGGAGTTATAGTCCTGTACTGCTTTTGCTGTTGGATTCTTTTGAATTGCTTTAATCCTTGTTTTTGCTTTTTCAAGGATATCCTTTTTCTTTTTCTCGCTTATATGTGTGTTTGCCACATATCTTTTGCGCTTTTTTACAGATTTGATAGAGAATCCTAGAAAATCCGAAGATTTTCTTTTTAGGTTAGTTATAGTTGATTTTTCATTAGATATATTAAGGTTTAATTGATTTTTGAGATATCCTTCCACTGCATGGAATATTTTAGTTGCAGATTGATGGTTGTTGGTAAATATTTTAAAATCATCTGCATATCTAACTATATACATTTTCTTCAATTATACTTTTGACAACAATTGATTTTTGGTTTCTATTGTATATGGTTTCCTTGTTTTAATATTCTCCCACTGACTAGATATCCACCAATCCAAATCGTTTAGTACAACATTACTAAGTAATGGACTTAGAATTCCTCCTTGCGGAGTTCCTTTTGTAGGAATGCCTTCTCCTTTGATTGGTGCTTTTAACATTTTTGAGATAATTGTCAGTACTCTTTTATCAGTTATACCTATGTTGTATAGTTGTATTAATAATTTGGAATGGTTTACGTCTTTCAAAGAAACCTTGTATATCAATATCTACTACGTGACTAAATCTCCCTCTGTTTATCAAGAATTGACACCTAGCCATTGCATGGTGTGTTGACCTGTTAGGTCTGAATCTATATGAATGCTTGTAGAATTTTGCTTCGCATATTGGTTCTAGGACCTGTTTGAACATTTGTTGAATCAATCTATCTCTCATTGTAGGGATTCCTAATGGGCGTTTCTTTCCATTTGGTTTAGGTATTTCTACCCTACGTACTATATGTGGTTTGTAATTTACGAGAGCTTTTCTTATGTTATCAACGAAAGAATCTACATCTTCCATTTTATAGTGGGCGATTGTGATACCATCTGTTCCTTCAGTTTTAGAGCCAGTGTTAGCCTTTATGTTTCTATATGCCAGTAGAATATTTTCTTTTGATACGATGTGTTTATATAAATTTATACCTTTAGTAGCATTGTTTTTACTACGTTGATATAAATCATCGAACACTTTTTGCATATCGTAATATTCTGCATGTCGTAATGTTGTACTCACCGATGT
>NZ_JAGDQK010000069.1:0-10585 GCF_017498755.1 Bacillus sp. XF8
TTTAGATGGAAAAAAAATAAATCAAGATCAAGTGATTGAATTTAAGGCAGAATGATTTATAAACAAAAAATATTAATCGAAGATACATTAAGATAATTTTTTGGATACATTCTTATTCAATCATAATAAAACACATTTGAATTTATTATCGACTTCGCATAATTAAAAATACTGAAACCTGGAGTACAAATCTTATTCTTGATTTGCACTCCGGGTTTTAATTTGTTGTTTAGATTCCATTTTTTAATATTAATATTTCCATCTAAATCTAACAAAGCATGGAAGTTTCCTTGTTTATCAAATACCTTGATATGGTCTTTATGAAAATTATTAATAAAAAATCCTAGGAAACTATAGTTCCCAGGATTTTTTATCAATTTGGTTAAGAAACATAGTATGATTTAGTTTACATCTGTAAGTAGTTCGTTTTTCCATGTCATGGAACGTAGTGGGGATTTTGGTTGCATAAGCAATTGCCCTGCGAAATAAAGATTATACTTATCTTTTTGTGTGAATTCTAATTCTACATCTTTTTCGTTAAAGTGGCTGCTGATATGAAAAGCGTTAAAATATTTATTCCACTTGTATGCATTCAAATACTTTTCTTTTTGAAAGACAGATTTATCCTCTTAAATGGTATAAAACGCTAGAAAAAGCTGGTAAATGTTACAACTTTTTTCTATAATGAAACGTGGAGCCGACAAGGGGGATATAATCAATTATTTGATTGTATAGATTAAAAGTTTAATAGAGAAAAAACAGGGGGAAGAAGAATGTCAAAAAAAATAATTTCTTTATTTTCTGTCGTGATGATTGCAGCCCTTATGATAACTGGCTGCGGTCAAAGTGATCAAGCAAATAAAGATCAAAAAGAGAATGAGACAAAAGAAAATAAGACAGAAAAAACGGATACAGCAAAAGAAGATAAGGCAGACAAAACAGATACAGCAAAAGAAAAAGAATCTGAAGATAAAAACACTGAAGATACGACAGTTAACTCAAACAATTATTCAAAGCTTATCTCGTATATGGAGAAAGAAACAAAAGGTAAAACGAAAGTCCTTTATGAAAACAAAGAACCGCAAGTACATAAATTAAATGATGTTTCAGTATCGCTTGATAGCTATACATTAGTTGAATTGAATGATTTTCATACCGATTTTAATATCCCTTTTAACAATCAAACAAATGGTGGGGTTATTCTTGCACACTATAGTGTAAAGAATAATTCAAATAAAGATATTTATTATATGCCAACCTTAGACATGACATTTACAGGCGCTCAGAAGGCTTACAATAACTATAAAGATTTAATTCCAGAAGAAGATCAATTATCTGTAAAATTGTCTCCAGACAATGATTATTTAGTAAAAGCAGGGAAAACCGTTTCTGGTTATGTTGCTTATCCATTCGGTAAAGATGATTTAACAAAAATTCTGGAGCTATCAACGGTATCAGTCAAAGTCCCTGAAGCGCAAGCTAATAAAGGAAAATATGACGCTCCAATCGGAAGTCCGGGGAATTTTGCGTTAAGTTTAAATAAACAAGGTGCTGAAAAGGTTGCAACAGATAAAACTTTTTATCAAGATAAAGCAACCGTTGATAACCTGGGCGAAAAGACAATGCTAAAAGAGAAATCAAACATTAATAACAGCCAAGAATTAGGTGCTACTAATGTTACATTAGACGGATTTCAATTCACCAAATTCACGCCAAATTCCGTTGAAGCTCCCCGGTTTGAAAATTTCAAAAATGGCGTTGTTTTACTGACAGTCAAATTTAAACTCGATAACAAAGAGGCTGAAGATATTGCGTTGTCTCCAATAAGTTCTAAACTAACACTTAACGATGGCTCGCAGTATATGCTTGGTGAAGGCATGTTGCTGAATTACAGATATAGTGATGTGATCAAAGCCGGAACATCTGGCGAGTTATTACAGGTCTATACCTTAGATGCGGAGCAGTATGAAAAGATTTGGAAAGACAAAAGCTTTGAGATTGAATTAGGACCTATGAGAAATAAAGATGCAAAAGACATTTCAAAAGGGAAAAAAGTGACATTCACATTACCGAAATAAAGTAGCAGCAAGAGAAGCCGGGGTGAGGGTGTTTCCTCCCCCGGCTCATGCTATCCATAAAAATCCCTCTCCTTCAAAAAGTACGTTGTGAGAGGGATTTTTTCATTATATTTTTTATTTATAGACTTAAGTACACTAAACTACTGTTTCATACAAATAACGATTTTCCCTCTCGTATGACCGTTTTCACTCAAAAGATGTGCTTTTCTTATATTATCCTGACGAAAGTTTAAAACGCGGCTCACTACTGGTTTAATTTTCCCTTATTAAATTTGATAATGATGCTGTGAGGTCAATTTATGAATCATTTCCGAACCTCTTAAAGCTAAACACACCTTAAATTAAAGAAACAGATTAATAACCTATAGGGGAAATATCCATAGGTTATCAATCTGTTTAAAAAGTAATAAGAATATTAGTGCTCTACATCAAATTTAGGCTTTGGTCCGTATTTGTTATCCTCTTCTTGACTTTCCAGGATATAGAATACAAAAAGAACGATATTACAAATCGGAATAAAGGCTAGCAGCTGCCACCATCCGGTTTTTCCTATATCATGAAGTCTACGAGCGCGAACAGCTAAGGTTGGCAATATCGTTGCTAGAAAATAAAGTCCTCCAAGTACTGGAAATGTATCTCCTAATGCTGCTCCAAGAAATACAAGCACCCAGAAGATTATGAGATCAACAAGGGTAAATACCCAGTATTCTTTACGTTGAGCTCTCCCTTTAAAACCTACATAGTTTTTAAGTGCTTTTAAATACCATTGCATGCAAGGTTCCCCCTTTCTTATTTTATATTATCAAAAAATAGTAATTTTTGGAATCTCCTCATAGAATACACCATTTTATCTCAATACTGTCTAGAAAGTTTTTAAGAAAATGTTTAATTAAAAAAACATTTTACAATAAAAATCATTCCATTAGTGAAAGTAAGCAATATATTATACTTTCGATATCAAGTATACTTGTAGTTTTTAAATTAAAACTGGTTGTAGCGGTTCCTGGAATATCTCTAGCTAACTTACTAGATATTCTATTTGCACTGAACCAATATGCTTCATCGAAAGGCATCTTCTACGTCAATATAACTCATCAAATTAATAACATTTGTGCATAGTATTTCTAATATTTTTTTGTTATTATAGATAACTGGGTAAATTATACAAAATTTTCTATAGTTAGGAAGGGATTGTTTTATTATGGAGGCTTTATTTGGTGCTCTATCTTTAGTTGGGTGCGTAGTAGCAATCTTTATACTTATATTTGCACTTATTAAAAAGAACAAAAAACTTAGAAATCGAACGTATATCGGTTTCATGATTTGTCTAGTTGTCTTTATCGTTTGCGTGAGCAATACGGATTCATCTAAGAACAATGATGTTGCAACTGATAAAAAAGTTGAATCAACTGAAAAGAAAAAAACAACTGAATCGGCAGCTAAACCTACAGAATCGATAAAACCTATTGAATCAAACACATCACCAGCTGAAAATCCTGTTACAGAAATACAAAAAGAACCTGTTACAACTACAACGAGTGAAACTGAATATAGAAATAAAATGACGAATCACTCTCAAAAACTGAGCAAAGCGTTCCAAACTTTTTCCGAAGTATTTATTAATCCTAAAATCCGTAACGATAATTGGACCAAAAAAGCTGCTGCATCTGTAGTCGAAATCCAATCTTTAGCTGAAAATCCACCAAGTGGTGAAGTTCCGCCAGCTTTCAAAGAAGTTCATTCAATGTATTTACAATCAATGGACAAATACATTGAATCTATGAACATGCTTTCGAAAGCCCTTGATAGTCGTGATATAAATCAACTCAATGCTGCACAAGTTCCATTCGAAGAAGGTACCGAATTTATAGACAAAGCTGTAAAGTTAATGAATAATTAACTTCATTAAATATTATAAGAGCATGTTTTGAACAATCTTTTTTTCAAGACATGCTTTTTTCTTTTGTACCTTTATTAGGGTTCCAGCCAAACACCCTTAAATTAAAGCTTGATCATTTCATTGAACCTTTTTCAACAAACGAAGCAGAATAATAAAAGAAGAACAAGAAGTTATCGTTACTGATAAGCCACTTGTTCTTCTTTTTCTATGTTTAATTTTCTGGTGATGGACATTGTAAATACGTACTAATCAAACTATAACGGTTTTACAGGTACACATATTTCACAATAATGGTTGTTAATCATATCAGCAGTGTATCTTTCTAAAATCGGTTTGTTGTCAATTTGATATCCACTGTTTTGTAAAGCTGGAAAAATTTCAGCCCATGCTTTATGAATATCTTCCGCTGTATGCTTGACTTTGTAAATAACATATTTTCCACCAGAAAGTTCACTTTCGCAAATTGAATCATCAATTTGATAATCCTTTGAAATGACAATACAAGCATCATATCTACAGTTTTCAGGAAGTGTTGTTTCAGGGTTATCTTGTGGAATTCCAAGTATTATTGCCGATTCAGCAAGATTTTTCTCCTCAGCCCATTTCTTTAATTTTTCCATTGCTTGAATGTTGGCAGGACCATATGGACCAACTTGTCGCACATATGCAATGCGATATTTGGGAAGAGTTTCGACTTTCATATTCATAGTTTCTCTTTCCTTTCTCTATTAATATTTAATACATTTCAAATGCTATCATGATATAAAAATATAATCATTTATTTTTTTTAAAATTTACAATTTTCTTATTCAACAAACAAGGCATTTGTTGAATAAGAAGTAAAAGAGACACCCTCAAAATGAAGGTATCTCATAAAAGGAGTTTCAGGGTAATCCAGAAATTCTCTTCAATCTATTTTTTAATCATAAAACCAATAGTCGACACGCTGTTGTATTTCTCTTCCGTAATATCACTACAAGTAACTAATCCATCATTTAGTCCCGCACTTGTTCCTGAAGCTATACATGCTGTAAAAGTTCCTGTACTTGGCCCCCAACTCCCCTGTTGAATTATGCTATTAAAAAATAAATCGAATGTCTTTTTTATTGAACGATCGAGCCATATTTCCGGATATTTATTTTAAAATAACGAGGAGATTGTGAAAGATTATCCTTTCTTTATAGAGGGAGGTTAGTTTAAGAGAATAGTTTCACAAAAAAATGCTCAGAATCAGTTTCTGAGCATTTGAATCATAACAGCACTAAAAGATCACATTAATGAGTTAATATAAATCACATCGCTTACTCTTTTTTGCTATGACGTTATTTTCTCGATGGTACCACTTCAAGAAGAATCACCTGTTTGAATCATCCCATCTGTTATTCATTTAGGATTTTTTCTTTAATATCATGTTTAAAAACTTGTATAGTATAAAGAGTAACCAAAACCCAAAAGCATAGCACATCCCTAATAATTCGATTGTGACCAATATTACCAAATGAAATTGAGAGAAGAGGAACCAGAAAACAATACCGATTAAGAATAAAATCAGACCATTCCCAATTAAATAATTATGAGAATGAAAAAAGAACGTATCCTTACTCAACTGATTCCCAGTAAATCCTTGCGCTTTAAATTGACTGATTACTTCTTTAGTAGCACTTTTTATATCATTTCCGTTAGCTACTTGGTCATTCACATAATCCTCCATATAAGCTTTTAGTTCTAATTTTCCATCTGAATTAAGCTCTAATTCATCTACAAATTCATTAATTGTATTTGCTTGTTTGTAGAGGGGATTAATTCGCAAATGATCTATATAATTCAGAATTCCCCAAAAGCAAGCAATCATAATACCTAATACATAACCGGCTAAATTGATTGTTTCGGTATGTTGAGGCTGATTTAAAGTATCGCTAATATAGCATAAACCAAAAATTAAGATAGATAATAGTAATATACTTTTGTATTTCACTTGATTAAAGGAAAAAAACACCATCTAATTCACTCCTTATAAAAAACGGTGTACCATTTCTGAGATTTTAGTCCAGTCAGCTTTCATCTGTTCCAACTGCTCAATTCCTAAATCAGTTAAATGGTAATATTTTCGTTTTCCTCCCTGACTTTCAGTACCCCAGTATGCTTCGACAAAATTATTTTTTTCTAGCCTTTTTAGTGCCAAATAGAGAGTAGCTTCTTGGATTTCAAACATCCCTTCCGTTCGTTCTTTTATTTCTTTTGAAATTTCATATCCATAATTATCAGCAGAAGATAAGGTAGAAAGGATCAATAAATCAATCGTTCCCTTTAACATCTCTTTATTCATGTATACATCATGCCTTTACATTCTTTTAGTCTTATCTTACATAAATAATCATTCTTTTCCAATAGTACAATTTAATAATTGTACTATTCACATAAAAGTGATAAACACTAATATAACATTTACCTAATAATCTGATGATAGATTTTTTTAAAGTAAAAACGTCTAGCGATTAGATAATACAATAGTTGAATTCCAGCAAAAGCAATTAGAACCATCCCCCCTTGTAATTGCATCGATTGACCAAAAAGATGATACATGGCTGTTAAGGCTACCACGCCATGTATCAATGATATGATGATTGGTGTAAAGAGAAGGATTCCTACCTGATTATAAATCATACGTTTACAAACTGCTTTAGATAATCCAATTTTATAGATTTGTTTAAACTTTTTAACATCCACAACCAAATCACTGTATAAACGAAAATAAAGAAAGCTTCCAGCAGAGATGAAGAAAACAATACTAACAAAGATACCAATCATCAGTATTGGTGCATTACTATCAATTGTTTCTTGGATGGTATAACTTGTAGCAATAAAATTAGGGTGTGACTCTTGAAATTTCCCAATCTCTACAAGATCTTCGTGAAAAGTATGATGAGGTTGCCAAATAACCATCTTACTTTGCTCTGTTAACATCGATAAATCAACTTCATTTGGTACAATAATCATTTGGCGTTCCAATGAAATTAAATTTGATTCCAAAGTGCTGTCTACTTGAAAAGAAGCACCATTTGGCAATGTTACAGCTGTAAGCCTATCAGGAGTTTCTTCTGAAAACAAATCCTCTTCAATTGGCATTAACTGTATACCGTAATCACCTACTTTAACTCTATCCGTTTGGGTCATTTCTGCCATTTTGTTATAATCTTTTTCCTTGATGTAGCCTATAAGGTTATCGAAATAAATGGTAGCTATACCTCGATCTACATTTATATTGTTTTCTTTTAATAATCGATTAAACTCATCGGCAATTCTATCAACTGTTGGTGCTTTTTCAGTTACTCCAAATTCATAGGGTTTTGAAAGCATACCATTAAAAATCATATGATTATAAGCGTACAATGTACCGCTAGCTGCAATCGCTGCTGTTGAAATAATGGATACGAAAAAGAACGAGCGTGCATTATCTCTCATACGGAAGGCTAAATCGGAAAAAATGACCAAATTAGGATTTTTCCAGAATAACTTCTTCTTTTTTTGAACCTTATTAACAAATAAAATCATTCCTTGTGTATATAAGAAGTATGTTCCAATTGTTACAACGATAACAGCAGGAAACATAGCTAATACGACTAGGCCGCCTTGTGCAAACAATGCAATAAGATAACCAATTCCAATTAGCAGACAACTTGCTATTGCCCTAGATTTAGAAATCTTTATTTTTCCTTTCCCTAACTCGTGACTTTTTAATAATTCATTTACATTCATCTTTGGAAGTCGGAATTGTATTATTTTGGACAGAATCACAAACAAAAGTTCAAACGACAGAAGGGTCAAAATAATCGCTTTTAAAGGAAAAGATAAAGGAAAATGAATGTGTAGAATTTGTTTACACATGACCATAATAACTTGAGAAAAAACAATTCCAAGCAGACAACCAAGACCTGTTGAGAATAGTCCGATTACCATATTTTCTCCAAATATCATTTTTCTCAACTGTTTTGCACTCATGCCTTGAATAAGTAATAATCCAAATTCTCTCTTTCTTGCATGGAGAAAAACATCCATTGAATAATAAACAAAAATAAAAGAAAAGACATAAATAATCGCAGCAGCTACAAATAATCCAATTTTTAATTTATTAGGAATTTCATCTGGAAGTGCTGGATGCAATGTAATAATCATAAATGTCGTAAATGTCATAACAGTTATTAAGGTACTTAGAAAATATCCTAAATACAGTTGTTTATTTCTTACGGTATTCCGAAATATAAATTGACTAAAACTCATCAAAAACACCTTCAATCTGACCTAATTTATTGATAATTCTTTGATAGAAACTCTTTTGATTTTCTCCTTTTTTGATTTCATCTACCAGCTCACCATCTTTAATAAAGATGATTCGATTGCAATAGCTAGCTGCTACTGGATCGTGAGTAACCATTAATATCGTTGCGTTATCCTCCGTATTTAATTGATTCAATAGAGTCATCACATCTCGTGAAGATTTGGTGTCTAAATTTCCTGTAGGTTCATCAGCGAGCAATAACTCAGGTTGATGAATCATTGCTCGAGCAACTGCAGTCCGCTGAGCTTGTCCACCTGATATCTCTGCAATCTTTTTCTTCAATAAATTCTCAATACCTAAACGAGAAGCAATTTCTGCAACATTCTTTTCCATAACAGAAACATTCTCTTCGTCTAGTGTTAGTGGCAAAATGATATTCTCTTCTACTGTTAAGGTAGGCAGTAGATTAAAGTTTTGAAAAACAAAACCAAGTTGCTTTCTACGAAACTTTGCGATTTTTTCATCATTTAATTGGTTTGGATTTTGATTGTTTAATAATATTTCTCCCGATGTTGGTTGATCAATTGTTGCTAATAGGTTTAGGAGAGTTGTTTTCCCACTTCCCGAAGGACCCATAACTCCAACAAACTCTCCATCATGAATGGTTAAATTAATACCTTTCAGTGCCTCATATTGTATTTCAGATCCGTAAGCTTTCTTTAGGTTTTTAACTACTAACATCATTAATTCTTCCTTTCCGTTTAAAGTGAAACTTCCTTGAGTGGGAGCATACTGGTCGTTTATCTGTAGTAAAAAGTTGATTTGATATTGTATTAATTTATATCCATATTGGTTTTTTAAAATTTTTCTGTGAAACGATTATAAGTATTAATGATACGTATAAGTATCTTTGAATGAGTAATGACAGGATATAAAATAATTGATACAAAAATACCAATGAAAGCCGCAGCTAAAACATCAATTGGATAATGAACGCCAACCCAAATGCGAGAGAAGCCAACAATCGTTGCTGCAATTAAATAAGAAACGCGTTTGCTTGATTGGCTTCCCAAGAACAGCATCATACAAATACTAAAAAATAAAATAGTATGGTCACTAGGGAATGAATTATCGATCTCATGAGAAATTAATTGATTGACATTTGGTAATGTAGCGAATGGTTGCGGGTGTGCAATAAATTTACCTAGCATTTTACCTATAACTTCTGAAAAAAGGAAAGCCAATAAAGAACCCGCCAAAACAGTTCTTACTCGAACCTTCTTTTTAGTAAAAAACCAATGAAGAATCATCCATATAGCTAAAAGAAACACTCCATATTCTGCCATAAATACCATAACTGGATTTAAAACTGTCAGGTGGAAACCTAAATCATTTATGGATCTAAATAGAAAATTATTGATTGAGTTCATTTTTCAATTACCTTCTTTCATGTACTAAATATTATTAAGTAATCTTGACTACTTAATAATATAAGGTAATGTACTTAAAATTACAAGGTAATTTTCCAGGTCTGTAAATTTCAATATTTTCAAAAATCTATGTTGAATACCCCATGGCCGAACCAGCGCAAGTGCAAGCAATGATAGCTAAAATGACGGTTAGGTCAACCCCGTAGGAATACAGAAAACGGCTAACCTGATCAGCGTTGGTTCTCATAGATACATGCAATGCCTCAACACCATGCTCAGAAACCAATAAGGGAATTCCAAACGCCCAAAGCATCTTTAAAATGGCATAGGGAATGAGAGCGACCGATGCTGCATATCCCCACTTCTTAGACAGCCACCATTCACCGGATGTTTTTCGTGTCATATTAATAACCTCCTTATTAAAGGATATGTGGAAAAACATAACCATTACACCAGTTATAATAGTACAGAAAAACTACTTTAATATGCGTCCATAGACCTGTTTATACACACAACCAGAGGTCTGTTCACAAATAAAATCGGATACTATTTTGAGTGCAGCTTTGAGTAGAAACATGCTGACTATCCTCCACGTCCATCAACTTAAGAAATGAATTGTTCTCTAAAACTTTCATTTTTGGGATACTCCAAAGTATTAACTTGATGGCGACGGGATAACACCACTTACCAATAAATTTTTCAAAATAGTAAATTGTTATGGTAATATTTTCAATGTATAATTATGTCATTGTTTGTTTTTATAAAAAAATACGGGGGAATTTTTAATGAAAAAAATCATACTAGGGGCACTTACAAGTTTCTTGTTATTAGCTGGATGTAATAATTCTACTGAAAGTAAACCAGTCGATACAAAAAAGAATACGGCAGAAGAAACAACTAA
>NZ_JAGDQK010000007.1:0-324 GCF_017498755.1 Bacillus sp. XF8
CATATTCGGTGGTTGATTATTATCCATCATTGGCATCGTAATATTTGGTGGTGTTACTTTTGGAATAACAAAGTTTTCTTTTGTTACATCCGGTGACACTATATTGCCTACATTTTCTTTTTGAACTTGTGGTGAAACAACATTACTTACATTTTCTTTTTGGACTTGTGGCGAAACAACATTACTTACATTTTCTTTTTGAACTTGTGGTGACACTATGTTACCTACATTTTCCTTTTTCATTTGCGGTGACACTATGTTACCTACATTTTCCTTTTTCATTTGCGGTGACACTATGTTACCTACATTTTCCTTTTTCATTTG
>NZ_JAGDQK010000070.1:0-10304 GCF_017498755.1 Bacillus sp. XF8
GGTGAAGTCGTAGAGGTACCAAAAGAAGAAGCTCAAGCAATGATCGATCGTGCTCAAAATGAACTGCGCATGTCTGATAAACTCATTGAGGGAGACTTACTTCGCTTCTCTGAAAGCAACAAAATTAAAACGGGCCAAGTAAAAACAATTATTAAAGAAGACAAAAAAGACGCTGAGTAATCTCAGCGTCTTTTTTATGTACACCATTTAAACAATGGAGGTTCTTACTGCCCGCGAATAGCGGGATAAAATTACACAATCTTCACCAAATATTTACATGAAATTCATGAAACATCTCTATAATAGAATTTGTAAACAATGTTCTGTCCATTCCCCATGGGGAATACCAGAATCATTTGTGTAACAATGGATGTTACTGAGTAGTAACATCCATTGTCTTAGTAAAGTAAGTCCGTCCGGTTTACTGGTCACCTTACTAGGCTATACCGAGACAATATCCCTATGAAACAAGCTACCCTCCTTATGCAACATTGTTGCAAGCAACGTTCTATATGAATGTTGCTTTTTTTTATTTCTAAAAAGCAGGATTCTCATTTCTCATTTGCGAATTTGTATATGCAAAATACAATAAATTGAAGTTTCTGTAGGTGAGATAACTTTACACCTATCACCCACAAAAGAACCACCACTCATCATTCAAACAATTAAGAAAGGATGGGAAGTAAAATGGCATACGAAAGATTTATATTATGGAATGATAAAATTATTGATACAAATAAAAAAGAGCCGTACATACAATTAGAAGAACGTGGCTTACAATTTGGAGATGGTGTCTATGAAGTAATCCGTATTTATAAAGGAACCATCCACTTATTAGATCCACATTTAACTCGGTTATACCGTTCAATGGATGAAATAGAATTAACACTACCTTTCTCTAAAGCAGAACTCATTACACTACTTTATAAATTACTCGAAAATAATACATTCCAAGAAGATGGTATCATCTACCTACAAGTTTCTCGTGGAGTACAACACCGTACACATGCATTTTCCTTTGATGTACCCCCAACAATCTATGCTTATATCTCAAAAAAAGAACGACCCGCTTTATGGATTGAATACGGGATACGTGCCATATCAGAGCCCGATGTACGTTGGCTCCGCTGTGATATTAAGTCCCTAAATTTATTACCAAACATATTAGCTGCTACAAAAGCAGAACGCAAAGGTTGTAAAGAAGCACTTCTCGTTCGTAATGGAATCGTTACAGAAGGAAGTCACTCTAACTTTTTTCTTGTAAAAAACGGGACTCTGTATACTCATCCTGCTAATCATCTAATCCTAAACGGGATTATCCGCCAATATATTCTTTCTTTAGCCAATAAACTACATATTCCTGTTCAGGAAGAATTATTCAGCATTCGTGATGTTTATCATGCTGATGAATGTTTTTTTACAGGAACAACTGTAGAAGTGCTCCCGATGACGCATCTTGATGGCACCGCCATCCAAAATGGTCAAGTTGGGAGGATCACCAAATTACTACAAAAAACATTTGTCCAAAGCTTTTCAACTTCTGACATCTCGCCACTTTAAATACGAACATTTTTATTTTAAACACTTCTGAATATATGTTTTTTCATTTAAAATCAAGGTGGAGCATGCGTCTTGATTTTTTTTCGTAATATTTTTGACATATTCAGATTCCCGCATAAGCCTTGACAGTAATCGACATGCCTTTTAGAATTTTTAACAGTTGGTAAATATTTCATCACTATATTACAGACAGAAAGGAATCGACAAAACATGAAAAAATATCTTGCCGGTCTTGCGGCAGTGTCTGTAGCAGGAGGAGCAGCCCCGACATTAGATAGCGTTCAAGCTGCACCTGAAAATACACAAAAATCTGCTGCGCAAACTGTTCAAGCTGCACCACAAAACAATTCCAATTACACAGTTACTGCTGACGTATTACACGTTCGCTCAGGAGCTAGTACTTCTCACGACATCATCTCTCGCGTATATGAGGGTCAAAAATTAAACGTAATCAGCGAAGAAAACGGTTGGTTTAAAATTAACCATAATGGTAAAACTGGTTACGTTAGTGGACAATTTGTCTCAAAAAATGGTTCAACAACAAATGTTAGCACAGATGGAAAAAACAAAGTAACTGCTGACGTATTACGCGTTCGTACAAGCCCAAATGCTTCTAGTTCTATTATGGGACGCGTATATGAAGGTCAAACATTACAAGTTATTGGAGAAGAAAACGGATGGGTTAAAATTAACCATAACGGCAAAACTGGTTACGTTAGTGGACAATTCGTATCTGGCGTTTCTTCAAATAACGAATCAAATGTTCAAGAAGCAAGCGGAAACTATACAGTAAATGTATCTTCCCTTCGCGTTCGTACAGGCCCTAGCACTTCTCATACAGTTTTAGGCTCTGTTCATAAAGGACAAGTTGTACAAGTTGTTGGCGAAGTTCAAGATTGGTTCAAAATTAACTATGCCGGACAAACTGCTTACCTTAGCAAGGACTACGTAACAAAAGGTGGTTCTAGTAACAATGTTGACGAAGGAAATAACAACACAACTGTTCAAACTGGCGGTACTTATGTTGTTAATGCAACATCATTACGTGTTCGTACAGGCCCAGCTACATACCACGGTGTACTTGGTGGCGTATTAAATGGTCAAACATTAAACGTAATTGGTGTAGAAAATGGTTGGTACAAAATTAATCACCATGGTAAAACTGGTTATGTAAGCAGCGAATTTGTTAAATTTGTTAAAGGTGGCACAACGACACCTGAACAACCAGAAGCAGCTATTGGTGAATACTACGTTAATGCATCTGCATTAAATGTACGTAGTGGCGAAGGTACAAATTACAGCGTAATCGGTGCTCTTCCACAAGGTCAAAAAGTACAAGTTATTTCTGAACATTATGGGTGGAGCAAAATTAATTACAACGGTCGTACTGGTTATGTAGGAACTCGTTTCCTATCTAAAACACCAGTTGGTGGCGGTGAAGGCAATAACAATAATAATAACAATAATAATAACAATAATAATACTGGCAACAACAGCGGTGATACATCATCTATTCTTGCATATGCAAAATCAATGCAAGGCGTACCATATGTATGGGGCGGCACTTCTGCTAATGGCGTTGACTGCAGTGGTTACATTTTCCACGTATTTAACAAATTCGGTCACAACATTAGCCGTCAAAGTGTAGCAGGATATTGGAGCAGTCTACCAAAAACTTCAAATCCACAACCAGGCGATTTAATCTATTTCCAAAACACTTATAAGCCAGGTCCTTCTCACATGGGTATCTACCTTGGTGGCGGATCATTTATTCAAGCTGGTGACAACGGAGTTAAAATTGTTTCAATGAATAACTCTTACTGGAGCAGCCACTTCTTAGGATATACAAAAGCACCTTAAGTCATAGTTTCAAAGTCTTCTAGATTACTAGAAGGCTCTTTTTTATAGATTTAAATATGTTTCGATTCTCTTATTTCATACACTATATTCTATAAAAACAGTTCATAACGTTACAATAATGAATATATTTCCGCTAAAAAACATAACCTATTTTGTCCCCATAAGATCGATATGTGTTTTCTTAACGAATTTTCTTTCTATTTAAACTTTTCAATAGACGTTTGACCTCTGATGTCCGGTATGATAAGTTACTTAAGATGTTATTTTCGTAGAAGTATAGACATCTGTTAATTATACTTCTTTTACTATGAGAGAGGAGAGTTACACTGCATGAATGTTTTATGGGGAATTGGCGGCGTGATTGGAATTTTAGCAGTTGCATTTTTACTATCATCCAACCGCAAAGCTGTAAATTGGCGCACAATTTTAATCGCGCTAGCATTACAAATTACATTTTCTTTCATCGTGTTACGATGGGATGCTGGAAAAGCTGGCTTAAAAGTTGCCTCTGACGGGGTTCAAGGCTTAATCAACTTTTCTTATGAGGGAATTAAATTCGTCTCTGGTAACTTATTAGATAAAGATGGTCCTTGGGGATTTATTTTTGTAATTCAAGCACTACTTCCAATTGTATTTATTAGTTCATTAGTAGCAATATTATATTATTTAGGTATTATGCAATGGTTCGTTAGTATCGTTGGTGGTGCATTAAGCAAACTTCTTGGAACTTCTAAAGCAGAGAGCTTAAATGCAGTAACAACTGTTTTCTTAGGACAAACAGAAGCACCAATTTTAATTAAACCGTACTTAACACGTTTAACAAACAGTGAATTCTTCACAATTATGGTAAGCGGTATGACAGCTGTTGCCGGATCAGTTCTTGTCGGTTATGCAGCAATGGGAATTCCGCTAGAGCACTTATTAGCAGCAGCAATTATGGCAGCACCATCAAGCTTATTAATTGCAAAACTAATTATGCCAGAAACAGAAACACCAGATAACAATGTAAAACTTTCTACAGAGCGTGAAGATGCTAACGTTATCGATGCAGCTGCACGCGGAGCTTCTGAAGGAATGCAGCTTGTTATTAACGTAGCAGCAATGTTAATGGCATTCATCGCGTTAATCGCTGTATTAAACGGCCTATTAGGATGGATTGGATCTTGGTTCGATATTAAACTTAGCCTTGATTTAATCTTTGGATATATTTTATCTCCATTTGCTATCCTAATCGGTGTTTCACCAAACGAAGCTGTACAAGCAGCTGGCTTTATCGGACAAAAACTTGCAATCAACGAATTCGTTGCTTATGCAAACTTAGGTTCACACATGTCAGAGCTATCTGATAAAACAAATATGATCTTAACATTTGCAATTTGCGGATTTGCAAACTTCTCTTCTATCGCAATTCAATTAGGTGTAACAGGAACTCTTGCTCCTTCTCGCCGTAAACAAATTGCACAGCTAGGGATTAAAGCAGTAATCGCTGGTACATTAGCGAACTTCTTAAACGCAGCAGTTGCAGGTATGATGTTCTTATAATAAAAAAAGCTGATCCGAACTTTCGGATCAGCTTTTTTTATGAATGCATATCTCCCCTTCTAGCACATATTACATATAACACCCTATTTGTTAGGAGGCCAGTTGATGAAGCAGACGCCCAATCAAATCATATTATTATGGATTATACAAATTTTATTTTATTTCACCACAGTTCACATGAGCTCATTTCCCTATGCTTTTTTCTTCACGATCATTTATGTACTCATCAACTTACTATTTCTATTCATTTCAAATAAATTTGCTTTCACTTTGTTTATTGCCGGAACTCTCCTCTCCGTCTTCTATTTATTTTATGAAGCATGGTTATATTTATGGAGTACTTCCACACAGCTTACCTATATCATCGTCCATTTCCTAGCAATCGCGAATTTCTTTCTTATTTACATATCGACCTATATGTTAAAAAAACTCTTGGATGAAAATATCCGCTTACGAAAACAAGTCCAAACACTTGAACAATACATTGGCGAAACAAAGCTATTAACAAGACAGGAATTTGAAAGACGCGGTTTATTGCTCGAAGCAGCTATGAAAAGACGGGGCGAAACAGGCATGCTCGTCTATTTTTCGTTCACCTCTTTTAGCAGCTATACGAAGCGTAGCGTCATGGATCGCGTCGCCTCCCTCCTACTCGATACAGTGCGGCGTGATTTTGATTTAGTTGGAAAATATGATGACAATACATTGGTCATTTTACTCCAAAATACAAATGAAGCTGGGGTAAATATTGTTATGATGCGTCTTGAGCATACATGGCAAGAGTGGTTAACGGAAGAGGCCCTTTCAAAAATCATAATCAAACAAGAACAACTTGGGGAGCAGGTGTTAACGACATGATGACACTTATTCTTCTCCTGTTATTTCTTCTATTTTGCTTGCTTGTTTTTTGGATTAGTATAATTTTTTCTATTAAATATGTGCTTATTTTTACAGCTTTCTTATTTTCCGGTTTGCTCATCTACTATTCCTTACTAACACTTGCCGGTCTTGTTCATCGAAATCGCAAGCTAAAAAAGCGGACATTAGAACATTATCCAAGCGTAGATATACTGATTCCTGCCCATAATGAAGGCGTTGTGATTATGGATACGTTAGCCGCGATGGCAAATATTGAATATCCCGGAAAACTTACCATTTATTTATTAAATGACAATTCACAAGATGAAACTGAGGAAATTGGCGATGAATACGATGAAGCCTATGCTCATATAAGACATATTCGCGTCCCACCTGGGGAACCAAAAGGAAAATCACGTGTATTAAACTATGGACTCAGCATTTCTAATGGAGAATATTTTTGTGTATATGACGCTGATAACCAACCAGAACCCCACGCCCTCCGCATGCTGGTTGAATATGCGGAAACGACAGAAGATGCTGTCGGTGCTGTTGGCCATGTCCGTACTGTTAACGAAAAACGAAACTGGCTAACAAGGATGATTTCCCTTGAGTTTCAGATTTTCCAGCTACTCATGCAATCTGGCCGTTGGCTCTTATTCCAAACCGGTTCATTAACAGGAACCAATATGCTTCTGCGTCGCTCCGCACTTGAAGAACTTGGCGGTTACGATCCATATGCGATCGCCGAAGATGCCGAGCTTACATTACGAATTACGCAAAAAGGCTATTTATTGCCTATTGTTCCTGAATCCATCACATGGGAACAAGAACCAGAACATTTAAAAGTTCTTATTAAACAACGAACGCGCTGGCTTCAAGGAAACCTATACATTTTAGAAAAAATGTTTTCCTCCTTCAGCTTCTTTAAAGGAAAACTACTCGTTCATTCACTGCAACAAGTATTAGTATACGTCGTCTTTTGGCTGTTCTTAATCATTTCAAATGTATGGTTTATCATCGGCCTACTCGGCCTCTTTCAAATTAACTATACAATCCCGCTGCTATTTATGTGGTACGTCGCCTATATTACGTACACCTCGCAGCTCTTTAGTGCACAAAGCATTGAAAATACATTCACACCAACCAACATATTTATCAGTATCATCATGTATTTCACATACGCCCAGCTCTTCACGTACCTGTTCGTCCGAAGCCTTATATTATACTTACGTGCGAAAAGTAAAAAACAAATTATCGGATGGGATAAAACAGTACGGTTTAAAAAATAAAAGCGGAAGCGGCTCGTTTAGAATTAAACAAACGTTTGATTAAAAAAATAAGCACAGAGCGCCGTATGCTCTGTGCTTATTTTTACCGTAAAATCTATATATCAGACAATACCCCTTAGCCGAAAGCTATTTCACGTCCATCCCCCAACGAACGATCTACTTTCATTTATATACGAAAAAGTGACTGCTATTTTTGTAAAACCAATTGCTTCTCTTGTTGTTCTTTAGATACCTCAGTCTTTGGTTCCGTGTTTTCTTGGACACTACGATGTGCCACACGTTTCAAACAAATATGCTTCCACTTTCTTTCGTAACGTTTCATTATTCTAGTTGTCCCCCTTGAATACGCTTAAAAACTATTTGAAATCGCTTACAAGAAATAATATAGCACATTTAGATAAAAGTGACAACACATTTCCGACATATTTTTGACAAAAATTTGGATTACTTTTGACAATATATCGGCGATTCGACACCTTGCGACAACTGACAACCACTAGAAACTCGTCCATCTACAAAAAAGAGCTGATTCTAATTCAGCTCTTTCCTTCTATATTATTATTTATGATGATGGTGATGCTGAACTTCTTTTTGTAATTCTTTAAATAAGGAAGCTGCCATAAAGAAAATAACAAATACAAACGGGAATGCTGCGATAATTGAAGCTGTTTGTAGTGCCTCTAATCCGCCTACATATAATAATATTGCTGCTAACGCTGCTTGAACAAGACCCCAGACCATTTTAATACGATTTGGTGGGTTTAAACTACCATGTGTCGTTAACATACCAAGAACAAATGTCGCAGAATCTGCTGATGTAATAAAGAATGTTGCAATCAGTAGAATCGCAAGAACAGATAAAGCTGGACCTATGCTACCCATATGATCTAACACAGCAAATAATCCTATCTCTGTGCCCATCTCTTTAATTTGTGCTTGAATATTTGCTCCATCAAACAACTCCATGTGAATGCCTGTTCCTCCAAATACTGAGAACCAAAGTGCACCAATGATTGTTGGCACGAGCAACACACCAATAATAAACTCACGAATTGTACGTCCGCGTGACACACGGGCAATGAATGTACCAACAAATGGTGACCATGCAATCCACCATGCCCAATAGAAAATTGTCCATGATTGAATCCACTGGTTTCCACCCTCATCTAATGGGCTTAAACGGAAACTCATACTCGGTAACTCTTGAATGTATGAACCAATTGTCGAAGTGAAGTAGTTCATAATAAAGTTTGTTGGACCTGCAAATAATAAAATTATCATGAGTGCAAAGGCTAAAATAATATTTGTATTACTTAAATACTTAATCCCTTTATCTAGTCCTGTTTGTGCAGATAACATATATAGAACCGTGACGACCCCAATAATAACTAACTGTGTTGTTAATGAGTTCGGAATAGATGTTAAGTAGCTAACGCCGCCTGCAATTTGTTTTGCCCCAAGCCCTAATGAAGTTGCAACACCGAATACTGTCGCAAATACAGCTAACACATCAAACGTATGTGCAATACGACTATGTTCTCCGTTCTTAAATAATGAACCAACTGCCGCACTAATTGTACTTGGCTTCCCTTTTCGGAATGTAAAATAGGCGATACAAAGTGCCACAAGCGCATATAATCCCCACGGATGTAATCCCCAGTGGAAGAATGAAAAACGAAGTGCGAGACGTGCACTCTCCTCTGTTGCACTTTCTCCATACGGTGGTGTATATAGATGATTTAAAGGTTCCGCAACTCCCCAGAAAACCAAACCGATTCCCATACCAGCACTAAATAGCATGGCAAACCATGTCATATAACTATAATCAGGTTCATCATCATCTTTACCTAAACGAATAGAACCGTACTTTGAAAAGATTAAAAAGATAGTTAAACCTAAGAAAACAGAAACCGAAATGATATAGAACCACCCAAATTTACTAACTAATGCAGTTTGAATTGCAGTGGTCACATTTCCTAAGCTACCTTTTCCAATTATAGATTCGGGAATAATCCCCCAAATTGTAAATGCGATACATAATGTTAATGAGACAATAAATGTTTTTGTCAGTTTCCTCATAAAATCCCCCTTTTGTAGGTTTCTTTTTCGTAAAATGACCCTAATTCCGATATGTTAAATCAGATAAAGTGAAATGTTTTTTGCGGTGATTTTCTTCAAGCTCTCTAAAATCAACCTTCACTAATTAGAATTCTTATGGACAGTTCACCCTCCATATAACCGTTCGGATTATAAAATGAAGATGATACCGCCAAATCGTGCGAGATAGATGCGGATGGGAGTGTGTTTTCCCAAAAAATGGTGCGTTACAGTTGTAAAACAGGGCAAATATATCGATTGCCACTCTTTCTTTTTGTAACAATTATGCGGTTGTTTTGTCAGGATATCGTACGCATTTATAAATGCACAAACAAAATATTTATGTTTATATAACTATTTTAGGCATAATTAGGTAAAATTCTCAAGGAATGTAACACCTTAGTAAACTGTTTGTAATACCACTGTAACACTTTTATCTTTACCGAAAAACATCTGTTGTAATAAAAAAATAGATATATGACATAAACCTTCTAAAAACACGGATTGAAAAACGCTTTCTATAATTCCTTTCTATATTACAGCGTGTTAATGATTTATTACGAATGGTTTGTAATTGTGTGTTTTCCCAAATTCCCAAAAAAACTGTTGCTATAATGAGGACACGAAAACAAACGCAATGGAGGCTATCATGAAAAAATTAATTGGTATAGCAACAGCAGCAGTTTTTGGTCTTGGGATTTTCACTACTTCTGCACAAGCAGAAACTGTTGTAACAACAGACGTATTAAATGTACGCGAGAACCCAACTACTGAATCACAAGTTGTAGGCAAATTATTAAATGGTCATAAATTAGATGTTACAAATACAGAAAACGGATGGTCACAAATCAAATTAAATGATAAAGACGTATTCGTAAGCTCTGAATTTACAAAAAGCATCTATTACGTAACAGCAAACGTATTAAACGTACGTGCTGAAGCGAACACAAACTCAGAAATTCTTGGTACGCTTAAGAAAGACGATATGATTGAAACAACGAACCAAGTACAAAATGGGTGGTTACAATTCGAATATAACGGGAAAACGGCTTATGTTCATGTTCCTTTCTTAACAGGTACAGCACCTGTTATTGA
>NZ_JAGDQK010000071.1:0-9446 GCF_017498755.1 Bacillus sp. XF8
TGTTCCTTTGCCATACCGATCACACCTTTTCTAGAGTAATAGGATCAGTATGTCCAAGTGTTAGAGATTACTTACACATATATTAAAGTTTTTGCACCAGAACCAGGTTTACTGTGGGGCAAGGAGATAAGAGTTCTCCAAATATATATTATATTTATCATTCAGCTCGGAATGCGTCCTCTGGGTTGATGGTGAATATAAGTCTATTTATCTGTTAATGTCGTCTCTTGAAAATGGAAATGGGGTGGTTGTTCATGATTGAATGAACATCGCGTTTCTAAAAAATTAACAAAAAAATAAAGGGTTTCTTCATCAATTTGGACGGGACAATGAAAATTACACTTATAGCGATTACTGCGAATCTTCACTAGGCAGAGAGCTTCCGCTCTTTGTTTGAGCAAACATGGGACAGTCATCCCCTCTGTCGCCTCCGCATGTTTGTTCACGCAAGGCGTCGGAAGAAATGATACGTCTTGATACAAATTAAAGCCATTTCCTAGGAGAGTTCCCATAGCTCTCTTTGAACATATAGTACGCTGTATGTTCAAAGAGGTTTGGGATTACCTCGAAAGCTGTAATGAGCGCGACATATATAAGTCTACGGACATAAAACGAGAAGACTCTTGCTCTTCTCCCAGCCACTGAACACAGGGCGTGTAGCCATACTATGTTGATGCGGTGATTGGGAGAGGATTGAGAGTGATCTCATCCTATAATTGATTCATTTCGAAATTCCCCTTTCGTGAATGTTTCTCTTCCATCCCCTTTAAAGCTGTTACTTCAGTGACGGCTTTCATTTTGGTATTGACTTTTATTTACCAATCCCTTGTATTAATAAGGAAGAAACTTTAATACAGAGAGGAACGAAGCGAAATGCGTAAATATGAAGGCAAATTCGTAGGGAAATTAGCAGGAGAAGAAAATCAGCAAGAGAAACAATGGGAATTAAATTGGGGAAATGAGCTGAAGAGTGTTAGTACATCTCATAAGCGGGAGCAAAAGGTAAAAGAATGTCGTGAGTGTAACAATGGTATATGTGATATTGTTTCACCGCCATTTGAAGTAGATGTAATGAAAGGGAACCAAGTAAGGCAGGAGTTGCGAGCATGGTATGTATGTCGCAACTGTAACGAACGACAACGTCATCCGTATACTGATTAACTAACTCAAAGCATCCATAACGGGTGCTTTTCTCTTTGTTATATATAAATTACATAATAACGGAGAATAAAGACAAACATCCAGACGTATATTCTATACAGAGTGTTGTTCCGACACATGTTACCCCATTGAAGAAGGGCGCTTACTGGAGAGGTGCTCTTCTTCACGTTTCGAAGAGGACAAGCATATACTACTTGTACCTCATTAACTTTAGTAACCTTGACCATTGTTAATGAGATTCTCATAATCCCTTAAAAGGAGCGCTCGCGGAAACGGGTGCTCTTTTTGATTGAGTAAAATGGACATTTAATGAGGTTGAAAGATGTATATTGGGATTACTATTTTAGGCGCTGCCGTCATCGGTTTGGTGTCTTATTTTATTTTGCGAAGGAAGTGAGGGGATGTTTTAGTTAGGATGTCTTATAGGGTATTTCATAGGAACGCTTGTTACTTTACTGGTGATCTACTTCGGTTATCGGATTGGTGAGATGAACAAGACGGATGAAGAATGGATTGAGAAGTCGTTGGAGAAGGAAATGGAGCAGTTGAGAGCGATAAGGGATGATAAGGACTAACAAAACAAACAAACTCAACGAACAAAAATAAATGTCCTGTTTAGGTCTACCCTATATGGACGTAAAAGAGTGAACGAATTCATCATTATGTCACTTTAGGAGGTAATTTGCGCTTATTTTAAGCGTTATTTTGCACTATAAGTAAACATAAATAAGCCCAATTTCTCACATTAAAATTGAGAAATTGGGCTTTTATCGTTGCTCCGGAAAAGCGCCCGATTATTGAATACTGATTAATTAAAAGTAGCATAAAATCTAAAGTAACTTTCATTTAAAACTCCATGTTTATAGAGTTTCATTTTTACGGGTGTTAATTTGATAAATTCATCCGATTAGAAGGACTTCATCACCCACATGAATTTCACCTGTTTTTATCACCGAAGCATAAACGCCAAAATGATTATTTCTTTCTTTTACAACCGTTTTGAGTAACGTCGAATCTCTCTCTGTATTATCAGGATCAACAGTAATAATCATACACCTTTCACAATGTCTTTTTAATTGAATTTCTACTTCTCTTCCTATTTTCATTCGTTTACCAAACCACTTTTCCTCAATAAATGGGATTTTTTCTCTTAATGTTATAAGTAAATTAGGACGAAAACGTCGATGATTAACCTCTGCGTTTCCCCATATTGCTGTTAATTGATCTAATGAAGCATCGGTTACTAGTTGAATGTTTTCTTCCTCAATGGCTCCCAAAGGTACATGCGAAGGGGTATATGTAATCGGAGAGATTTTTCGTTCTGACTTGTATTCTATTTCTTGAGTAAGTTCTTCATCCCCCCAATCGATAACCTTACCTTCAGGTGTCGTTATTTCGACTTTAGGATATTTCTCCATTAACTCTTCTCCTACAAATCTTGCTCTATATCGAACCATTTCTGGGAATTGTGTAATTGTTAAAAACTTTCCTTGTCTTGTATCATCTAAAAAAGCATGACTGCGATCTCCATACAAACCATATTCCATAATTTTAGTTTGATTTACATTCTCTCCATGAAAAGATTTTACAGGATGGCGAACAATTTCCTTAATATGTCCGATTAACATTTCATTCACTCCTTAATAATTTCCCTATTAAAATTTTAACAAAAAAATAAGTTAAATCAGCCTTTGCTCCACAAAATGCCCAATACAAAAAAGCGCCTCCTTACTTAAGAATAGCACCCATTTGTTGAAGAACTAAAGTTCTTTTTCCATTGAAATAACTTTAATATTTATGCCGTTTGGTTTATGTACGATATCTTCATCAAAAACATGATAACCTATGGAACTATATAGCTGTATGTTCTTAGGTACAGTCATTCTGACCTTACAGAAAATTGTAGAAACCCCGATATTAATTGCATAGTCCTCTAAGAATTTTAATATCATTTTTGCAATGCCTTTGCCTTGTTTTTCAGGAATAACCGACAACCGATAAAAATACAAACCCTCATCTTTTACTTGGAATCGCACCATTCCAACTGGATGATTTTCTTCATAAGCAATAAATGCTTTTTCCCCTTTTTCTAGAGCAACTGAAATTGACTTAACAGTTTCTTCTAAAGCACTTGATGGTGGGATTACATTCTCATATTCCTTAAATGCTTTAATCATTAAGTCATGAATTACTGGTGCATCAGAAGATGTAGCATGTTTTATTAACATATTCATCCCTCCTTGTTGTAATTATTATTCATTATAATTTATTTTTATACAAAACAGAAGGGTTAAATATTTAAATTACGTTATTCAACAATCTGACCCGATTGCTGAACAAAGTTAAAAAAGCACACATATTATTATTTGTTCCAAAACTCGTCCTTTTCTGAACACGCTTTTTTTTGATTTAAAAGAGGCGTTTTTTATTGTCTTATATGTAATAAAACTCTGTTCATTATTCTATGTTCAATAACCGATGTGTTTCTATCTTATGTTACAATGGAGATAGAGTGAAAATTAGAAAGAGTGATAATTGATGTTAATTGGATATGCACGTGTATCTACAGGATTACAAAATTTAGATTTACAAACAGATGCACTAACTCAATATGGTTGTAAGAAGATTTTCCACGATAAAATGAGTGGAACAAAAAAACAACGTCCTGGTTTAGAGGAAGCAATTCATTATGCACGTGAAGGCGATACAATTGTAGTTTGGCGATTGGATCGCCTAGGACGCAACATGCAAGATTTAATCCAAATTGTGAATAACTTAAATAAACGTGGTATTGGTTTTCATAGTCTTCAAGAAAACCTAACAATGGACAAAAGTAATGCAACAGGACAATTGATGTTTCACTTATTCGCAGCTTTTGCTGAATTTGAACGTAATTTAATAGAAGAAAGATCGGCTGCCGGTCGAGCGGCAGCTAGAGCAAGAGGAAGGCTCGGTGGCAGACCAGAAAAGTTTGGATTGAAAGACATAGAAATGATGAAATCCCTAATTGAAAGTGGTACACCTATTAAAGATGTCGCAGAAAAATGGGGTGTATCTCGCACTACAATTTATCGCTATTTAGAAAGACAATAAATCGGAAAGGTGGGTATTAATGCAAAATGATCATCCTCCATTAACGGCTTATTCAGAAGAACAACGTCGAGAAGCAATGGTAAAGTATAAAATCATTGCGCCTTATCTTACTGATGAGAAAACATTAACTGTTATTATAGAAGAAACCGGTATTGCCAAAAGAACGCTGCAATACTGGATTCAGGACTATAAACAATTTGGATTAAAAGGTTTAATTCGAAAAACAAGAAGTGATGCCGGCAAAACACATTTAGAGCCGGAAGTTGTCGTGTCGATCGAACAATTGATATTGAAGTACAAAAGGAATTCATTAACATCTATTCATCGGATGATTTGTGAGCAATGTCAGAAAAAAGGCTGGGAAAAACCAAGTTATTATCAAGTGCATAAGGTATCACAGTCTCTTTCGCCAAGTTTGAAGAAGTTAGCGCATGATGGTCAAAAAGCATACAACAATCAATATGATTTAATTCATCGAAGAGAGGCAAGCTACCCCAATGAAATTTGGCAAGCAGACCATACCCCATTAGACATTATAGTTCTAAATGAAAAAGGAAAACCAGAAAGACCTTGGCTAACAATCATTTTAGATGATTATAGCCGAGCAGTCGCTGGATATTTCTTAACTTTTGAAAATCCCTCTGCTATACATACATCTTTGGTCTTACACCAAGCAATATGGAAAAAAAGTAATCCCGATTGGCAAATATGTGGTATTCCTGAAATATTTTATACAGACCATGGGAGTGACTTTACATCCAATCATTTAGAGCAAGTAGCAGTTGATTTAAAAATTAATCTAGTTTTTTCTACAGTTGGTGTTCCAAGAGGGCGTGGGAAAATAGAGAGATTCTTTTTAATCATTAATCAATTGTTTCTGCAAGATTTACCCGGTTATTTTGGAAATCAAACTAGCACTTCACTTCTTACCATTAAAGAATTAGATGAAAAATTATCAAATTTCATTATAAGTAACTATCACCATAGGGTTCACAGTACAACAAAAAAAGAACCTATACAGGCGTGGAATAATTCTGGATTTCTTCCCAATATGCCTGAGAGTTTGGAAAGTCTTGATTTATTATTGCTAAATGTAGCGAAACCAAGGAAGGTTCATTCTGACGGGATTCACTTCCAAGGACTTAGATATATAGACACAAATCTAGCTGCATACGTTGGAGAAACAATTATTATTCGTTATGATCCAAGAGACATCGCGGAGATTCGAATGTTTTATCAAGATAAATACTTATGTACGGCTATTTCCCCTGAAATCTCCGATTATACAGTAGATTTAAAAGAAATTGTTTCAGCACGAAATAAAATACGTGTGTAGTGATAATCAAGTTGTTTAATTTTGTGTCTAGAAATGCAGTAACCTCCTGCCTGTTAATTTGGTAGGAGGTTATTAAAGTTGTTTAAAAATTATTTTCCACTTTCATTCGATGATGTTTCAGGAATAATAAAGTTATCTAATTTCGGAAATCGAATCGTATAACATAGCCTCCGTTAAGAAATCAAAAACTTTTTATTTAATTCATTTAAGTGTATACATTTATTATTACTTATTCGTTGTATAAGTATAGGGAGGACAAACGATGAAACAAGAAAATATACTAGCCTCCTATCTTATCCATTTAGGAGAGGAAGTGTTCAAGCTATTACTAGCAAAAGGGGCCAAAAAAGAAGATGCGGAAGATATAATTCAAAATACTTTTTACAAAGTGTACACACTGTTAGATGATCTAACAGAGAACAATATACGTCCGTGGTTTTTTAGAGTAGCACTCAATGAATATATTGACTTGAAAAGAAAAAAGGAGCAACAGAACATCTACTTAACCGAGGAAATTTATTCAAAGATACAATATACAGACTGCGAATTTGAGGCCATTTTAAATAAGGATGAGATTTTTAATTTATTAAAAGACGTCAAAAAAGAATATAAAGAAGTTTTCTTTTTAAAGTATTACTATGATTTTTCATATGAAGAAATTTCGGCTATTTTGGATATTAAAGTAAGTAGTGTAAAGCAAAAATTATTTCGTGCACGTAAATTTATTCACTCAAAAATAGGAGGGAAACATTAATGGACACTTCGTTAAAGAGCGCGTTAAAAAAAGCTAAGCGAAAACAATTACTAAAAATCGTCATTACTTCAATTATCGTTGTACTTATTCTATTACCAATCCTTTATAAAACTGGCAATTACTTCGCGGCGAAAAGTTCTACAAAACTTCATGAACAGCTCTTTTTACATAATGAAATTGCCGAACCTAATATTCAAATCGATTCTCAAGTTACGAGTAATACCTCCATGTTTGGTGGCAACATTGTGACGAATCGTTCTAAAAATATTAATGGCTATTTAGTTCAATGGAGCACACTCACAAGTTCGTATGATTGGTTTCGCCTTCATATTGATAACAACGAGTTAATACCGGGATTTTATTGGTCTGATACGGAGTTCTATGAGTATGATAAACAAACAAAGAATAAATTTGCGACATTTTATCATCCATCTATTAAAAAGTACTATAATGGTGTGCGAAATGATCTAGGGGCAATTTCACAAATGGAAAATCACGTTGCGGAAGTTGCGATTTCTTTCGATCGGCCATATACATTAAAAGAAATTCAAGCAAAAATTCCCGATAGTTTAAACATCGTATGGTGGTATATGACTTCACCAATTGCAGATGAAAGCAAGGGACCTGCTGGTGTACAGGTTTATGGATTTAATCCATCTGATTCACCGAAAGAGGCATACAATAGCTTTATTGATGCACTAAAAAAATATGATACAGGTGGTGATAACGAAACAATCCAGGAGTTTTTAAAATTAAATAAAAATAAACAGTTTGATGAAGTGAAAATTTTAGGAGTAATGCTGACTGGTCAAACCCCAAACTTTAAAGCCTTAGAAAACCAAGATTTTATTCGTGGTGCTTCTGTAGGGGCTACTGCACAAATCGTCCCTTATATTAAACCAGAGAAATAATAAGCAAGAGACCAGATGAACATTTGGTCTCTTTTCTTTGTTAATCTGTCCTCTTGTTAACTTAACAAATATCGAAATATTTCTGTTTTTAAAATAGAGGGAAAAAAGAAAGTACAGTATGAACATCTAATTCCATACCATATTTTTAAACAACTATTTTATTTTTTAAAGGACTTTATTATTTTTTAGACAACTTTATTATTTATGAACAATACGGAGAAGCCTAAAAAAGCAAATCGATTCTGGAAAAACTGTTGTAGAAGAAATTGCCTTGTCAAAGCAAAAGGATCTAGAGAACAAAACAAATGAACCTACCAAAAAGTCAAAGTTAAAGAGGTATTTCAATGAATAAAAGTCAAAAATTTATTGAAACAAAAGAATATAAGCGATTTGCCGAGTTTTGTGATGCATGTATTAAATATAAATATATAGGCATTTGTTATGGATTACCGGGTGTAGGAAAAACATTGTCCTCAAGGTATTATGCAAATTGGGATTCCATTGAAAAACAAATAGCTTATAAAACAGCAAATGAAATTGGCCAAGATGCAGATGAAAAGATACTTGAAGCTAGGACAATTTTTTATACAGCTCCAGCTTTACGAGCCACTAAAATGACTGACGAGATTCATACTATTGGAATTAGAATGAACATGGTAAGAACTATGTATAAAGTACTTACTAAAGGAGAAGAAGAAAAATACTCCACTGACGCTTATGAGGATATTGACTTGATTATTGTTGATGAAATAGATCGCTTAAAAGTACAAAATTTAGAACAACTTAGGGATATCTATGATCGAAATGATATAGCGATGATATTAATTGGAATGCCTGGCATTGAAAAGCGATTAGCTCGATACCCTCAACTCTACTCTAGAATTGGATTCGCCCATGAATTTGATAAACTTAGTAAAGATGAAACCCATCATATTTTGGAATATAAATGGGGAGAGTTAGGACTTTCTATAAAGCTTGAGGACTTTTCCGATTATGAGGCAATAACTAGCATAATAAAGATTACTGGAGGGAACTTTAGGCTCATACAAAGATTGTTCACTCAAATTGAAAGAATACTCGAAATTAATAACCTTGAAACAATAACAACAGAAGTTGTTGAAGCCGCACGAGATAGTTTAGTAATCGGAATCAAGTAAATAAAAAACGCTATCGTTTTTTATGATGATAGCGTTTTAATATTTACTTATAATGCAAAATATTACTTAAAACAAGCACAAAATAACTCCAAAAGTGACAATCATTATTCTCAATGTCCTGTTTACATGTACGGAAAATAAATGGTATTATGTAGTTAGAATTAATTTCCGAACATGTTAACGGACAAAGGGGAAGATATTATGATAATTGGTTATGCTCGTGTTTCTACACAAGAACAAAATTTAGCTAGGCAATTGAAACAGCTAAATGATTATGGATGTGATCATGTGTATGAAGAGAAGACAAGTGGAGCGACCACAAACAGAGAAGAACTTCAATTGATGCTAGACGATTTAAAAGAAGGTGACACTATTGTCGTTACTGATCTAACTCGTATTAGCCGTAGTACAAAGGATTTATTCGAACTAATTGAGGTCATTAAAAGTAAAGGTGCTTCGATTAAATCAATAAAAGACACATGGCTTGATACAACAAGTGATAATCCATACAGTACTTTCCTACTCACTGTAATGGCTGGTGTTAACCAGTTAGAAAGGGATTTGCTTAAAATGCGCCAACGTGAAGGTATTGAACTTGCTAAAGAACGTGGTGTTTATAAGGGAAGACCTAAAAAGTACGGTGATAAAAACCCTAAAATGGAGCATGCTTTAGAGCTGCTTGCTAATCGTGAAGAGAATGGATACACAGTAAAGAAGATATGTGAAGTCACTGGTGTAAGCCGTACGGTTCTTTATGAGAGAGCAAAGGAAAAGGGGATTATGTAGATCTTAAAGTAGTGAATCCGCTGCTTTTTTATTTTATAAATGAAATGATTATGCGCCCAACAGTTCAAGTAGGCTAATATTATCTATTCATCTCCCTCCAGTTAAGACAAGATGGTTCTGTTGCAAAGTTCCTCAAGAGATAAACAGAAATATGAATATGGGGTAGCACCACATCGCTATCAAGCTAAGCTCATACAACGTCACTTATAGTAGAGGTTATTTCTTTTTTTCTAGAGGATACATGTAGG
>NZ_JAGDQK010000072.1:0-9283 GCF_017498755.1 Bacillus sp. XF8
ATACGTGCAGATTTCTTTGAACTAGATTTCGCTCCATGTCCTACACCTATAAATAAAGAATTTGATAAGATTCGTGAGAAAGTAGTATTAGATCTTACTTTAAAAGTTTTACAAACTCAGCAAGTAGAAGTTTCATAATAAAAAAAGACATCATCTTTCATATGAAGATGATGTCTTTTTTATTGTTATAAAACATATATAATGTTGAAACGGTTATGTATATTTGAAAAATACATATTTTAAAAAAATCATCAGTTAGGAAGTGATTGATGATGAATAAACCATGGATGGGTAATAAAATCAGTGATAAATTTTTTTCTGAGCATAAAATAATCCCGAGGCTGAAGGGGGAAGAAAATCCATTTTCAGAAAGTGCAGTGGAAGAAAGTTCACCTTCAGAGATTGGGATAGAAGAAAATCCATTATTAGAGAGTGAAGTGGAAGAATGTTCATACTCTGAGATTAAGATGGAGGGAAGTACACCTACAACACCAATTGTAAAAATCCCGGTTGTATTAGCAGAGAGAACAATTCAAATTGTTGTGGAAGCGAATATTTCATTGGATCCTTTGGCGCTTGAAATTAAACGTGAGTCAAAAAATATATTCTTAACACACTGTAAGTTAGTTCCTGTAGCGTTTACGTCAGTACCAGGTACGAATTATCGCCGGGTCATAAAAGCAAAACTATTTGTAGAGGGCTATATTCGAAAAAGCATTGAATATGTTGCCGATCAGTGTAATGGATTATTGTATAATCGAATTGTTAATATTCCGTTTTCTAGATGTTTAGATTTGACAACAGGTGATTTTAAAATCCAGCCTTTATTGGTAGCTTTTTTAGATACTACATCCCATTTTATTAATCCTAAGGGGCATTTAATGCGGTTAGATAAAACTTCCTTTGGAAATTCAGTTTTTTATAATACACAACCGTATTGTGAATTAGTCAGATCTAATTTTTATGAGTTTGATTTTTCACCATGTTTGACAAACTTGAACAAGTCATGTAGCAAACTTCGTAAAAAAATCGTACTAGATCTTACTTTGAAAGTCTTACAAGTACAGCAAGTACAAATTTAAAAAATAGACAGACATCGTCTTTTTATAATAAAAGTTGATGTCTTTTTTTTTATTATAAAACATATATAATGTTGAAACGATTATAGGTTTTAAATAATACATATGTCTTTCAATTCATCAGTTAGGAAGTGATTGACGATGAGTAAACCATGGATTGGTAATGAAATGATAGATAAAATTTTTTCTGAGCATAAAAGGATCCAAGAGCTGGAAGTAGAAGGGAATTTCCCCTTAGAGATGGAGGTAGAAGAAAGTTCTCCCCCAGAGCATGAGGTTGAGGAAAGCTCACCTTCAGAGATCGAGAGGGAAGATAATTCACTTCCTGAATTAAAAGTAGGAAAGCTAGGACGTTTGATGACAATGAGAATCCCCTTTTCTACTATTGCTGAAGTGACTGGTTTTTTAATCCCGCTTATTATGAGTAGCACGAATGAAGAAGTATTTGTATTTCAAAACGAAGAGAATGAAACATTTCGTGAGTTAGATACAAAGTTGTTAGCTACAGTACATCATTATAACGAACAGCCATATTGTCGTTTAATTTCTTCAAAGCTTTTTGAAAAGAGAATTTTTCTAGAATCTTCGAGTGAGAGTTATATAAAACATAGCGGGAAAAATCAGTTAGAGCAATCTTTTTGGATTCCTATACACAATTTGAATTCAAAGCAGAGAAACGAAAAAAAAAGCAGTAACTATGTAACGACGAAACTGCCAGTTGAAATAGGGAAGTATAAAACGGAAATTAGTTTAGAAGAAAGAGTGATGTTTCAAGAGGAAGTACAAATTAAAGAAATTTCACAAGAAATTGTTTTAACAGATAGTAAATTTTTTGCTCAAAAAGTTCTAAACGCAAAAGAGCATTCAGTAGCAATTGAAAAAGGAAAATTGATGGTAGAAGGCTATGTTGTGCAGCACATTGAATATACAATAGGGTGTTCTAATGAGCAAAGTAATGAATTAGTTAGGTATCAGTTACTACAAAAAATGGTGCTCGAATTAATCGTCCAATTATTGCAAGAACAAGAAGTGCAAGTGGAAATCATGTAAACACTATTTCCATAGTGTGTATAAATGTTTTTCTTGACTTTTTATAAAAGGGCGAGGAAAATGGTAAAAAAGGAAGGAGGGGTGATAATGGAAGAGTACGTATTGGATCTTTATAATGTATTATATACAACAGAGTGGCAAGATATTGTTTCATTTCTTGGAATTTTATTTTGTTTAAAAATTGTAATTGTATACATGGAAGAGCAAGGTATGTTCTATTCTTTCTCATCCCCGTCCGATTTAGAGCGGGAACCGTTGCTCAGCTATGCCAATATAAAACGGATGGAATTTCCTTTTATTACATTCTTCATGATTCGATTTATAACGGCTATTGTGAAGAAAAAAGAAGCTGAAGAAGGAGATTGTGGTCCGACTTGTAATGTAGCGCATTGTTTATAAGCTAAATACAAGGAGGAGAATAATATGTGGTTTCGATTTCTTATGATCGGTTTCTTTTCATTAACAGCGATTTCTTTAATGGGATATCAAGTGTCAGAGATTTTTCAAGCATATAGTGACATGTTTTTTAACAAAAACTAAACGAATTGCTATTTCAATAATAAAGCGATAAAATCCTTCTTAAGAAGTATGATTAAGAAGGATTTTTTCTTTGTTCGATGCCAGTGTGTCAAAGTATTGTCACATTTGCACTGTGAATAATATGTTAAAATAGTGAGGTTAATTGTACATATGTAGAAGAGGAAGAGGGAGTGAACAATTTGATGGATCGATTAACTAATCAGAAGAGCTATGCTCCTATTGTGATAACGCTTTCTGTGGTCGTCAATGCGATTATTTTATTTTTGTTTTTTGGACCTGTTGGTTACAAAGGAGAAGTACATTTTGATGTAACAATTTTGCCGATGTTAAATGCAATTTTTAATAGCTTTACATTTGTATTTTTATTGGCAGCATTGTTTTCTATCATTAAAAAGAATGTAAAGATGCATCGAGGTTTTATTCTTGCAGCATTTACAACAACATTGTTATTTTGTGTTTCCTATTTAACGTATCATTACTTGGCACCAGCGACGCATTTCGGTGGAGAAGGGGTAATTAAATATGTGTACTTCTTTATTTTACTTACGCATATTTTCCTTGCAGCGATTATCGTACCGCTTGCATTATTCTCGCTTGTATATGGTTTTACAAATCAATTGACTCGTCATCGTAAGATTGTACGTTGGACAATGCCAATTTGGCTATATGTAAGTCTTTCTGGTGTTATCGTTTACTTAATGATTTCACCGTATTATCAATAAAAAAATCTCAGCCTTTTGGCTGGGATTTTTTTGTTTCGCAATTATCAGACAGTAATATCTACACCTCAAGATTTAGAGAAAGGTGAAGTGATTGGTGAGAGATAACTCTCACTGATGGAAGTTTCACTTTATGAAGCAAATATTTTTGTGAAATGAACAAAATATGTTATACAAAAGTATAGTAGCTTTTATATTGAAAGGATGGGGAGAGAATTATGCAAAATTTTGTGTTTCGTAATCCGACAAAGCTTATTTTCGGCCAAGGGCAGTTAGAACAATTAAAGGCAGAGATTCCTCAGTATGGTAAAAAAGTTCTTCTCGTATATGGCGGGGGGAGTATTAAACGAAATGGTATATATGATAATATAATCTCTATCTTAAAAGAAATTGATGCAGAAATTTTTGAGTTAACAGGTGTTGAACCGAATCCACGCTTATCAACTGTAAACAAGGGAATTCAAATCTGCAAAGAAAATGATATTGAATTTATTTTAGCTGTCGGTGGGGGAAGTGTGATCGATTGTACGAAAGCGATTGCCGCAGGTAGTAAATATGATGGTGATGTATGGGACATCGTGACAAAGAAAGCATTTGCAAATGAGGCTTTACCATTTGGTACAGTACTTACTCTTGCAGCGACAGGTTCTGAGATGAATGCAGGTTCTGTTATTACAAATTGGGAAACGAATGAAAAGTATGGATGGGGCAGTCCTGTTACGTTTCCGCAGTTTTCTATTTTAGATCCAGCTCATACAGCTTCTGTTCCGCGAAACCAAACGATCTACGGTATGGTGGATATTATGTCTCATGTGTTAGAACAATACTTTCATCAAGGTACAAATACAGAATTACAAGACCGTTACTGTGAATCTATTTTAAAAACGGTCATTGAAACAGCTCCAAAACTTTTAAACGATTTAGAAAGCTATGAGCATCGAGAAACAATTTTATATTGCGGAACAATGGCACTAAATGGAATTTTAGCAATGGGAGTCCGCGGTGATTGGGCAACGCATAATATTGAGCACGCCGTTTCAGCTGTGTATGATATTCCGCATGGTGGTGGCTTAGCGATTTTATTCCCGAATTGGATGAAGCATGTTTTAGATGAAAATGTAGACCGCTTTAAACAATTTGCGGTGCGTGTATTTAATGTAGAAGCAGACGGAAAAACGGATAAGGAAATTGCCTTAGAAGGTATTGAAGCATTGAGAAGCTTCTGGACATCTATGGAAGCACCGTCTCATCTAGCTGACTATGGAATTGGAGAAGAGAAAATTGATATAATGGCTGAAAAAGCAATGGTTTATGGTGAATTCGGTCATTTTAAAAAGTTAAATAAAGAAGATGTGGTAGCGATTTATAGAGCTTCATTGTAAAGAATAAAGATAATATTAAAACCTTCTTGATATATATCGAGAAGGTTTTTTGATTGTTATTGAATGTTTAATGATTTAATTTGAGTGTTTTTGATTGATTTTGGTTGATTTTTGGATTCGGTTTCATTATACTGTAATCAAAGAAGAGGTGAGTGATATGTTAACTCCTGAACGTCATCAGCTAATTTTACAGCTTGTGAAAGAGAAAAAAGTAGTGAAATTACAACAGTTGGTGGAAGAAACCGAAAGTTCAGAATCAACAATCCGTCGTGATTTAGCGCAATTAGAAAAAGAGCGTTTATTAAAAAGAGTGCATGGCGGAGCTGCTATATTAACTGGAAAAGGTGAAGAGCCTACAATGGTTGAAAAATCAGCCAAAAACATTCAAGTGAAAAAGCAAATCGCTAAACAGGCTGCATCTTTTGTAGCGAAAGGTGATTGTATTTATTTAGATGCAGGAAGTACAAGCTTTGAAATGATTTCATATTTAACAGATAAAGAAGTTACGGTTGTGACAAATGGACTTATGCATATTGAAGCGCTAGTTGAAAATAATATTCGTGCTTATTTACTTGGCGGGATGATGAAGGCTCGAACAAAAGCATTAATTGGTGCAATGGCGCAGGAAAGTATGCAGCAGTATCGATTTGATAAGTGTTTTTTGGGAGCGAATGGTGTACATGAACAGTTTGGATATACAACCCCGGATCCTGAAGAAGCACTGCTGAAAAAAATGGCGTTAACGTTAGCGAATGAAGGTTATTTTTTAATAGATGAAAGTAAATTTTCTGAAGTAGCATTTGCAAAAATTGCAAGTATTGAAGAAGCGACAATTATTACAAATGTATTAGAAGAAGAGCAAGAAGAGTATAAGCGAAAAACAAATGTAATTGAGGTTGATAAATGATGATTTATACAGTTACTTTAAATCCATCGATTGATTATGTTGTGCAAGCGGAGGGGTTCAAGCTGGGAACTGTCAATCGAGCGGAAAACGATATGAAATTTCCTGGCGGGAAAGGAATTAATGTATCCCGTGTACTTCGTCGACTTGGAATAGAGAATACAGCGCTTGGTTTTATAGGTGGATTCACAGGTCAATTTATTGAAGATGTTTTGGAAAGTGAAGGGGTTAAGACAAATTTTGTCCATATAGATGGGGATTCACGTATTAATGTAAAAATAAAGGGACAGGAAGAAACAGAGCTGAATGGTCAGGGGCCTGTTATTACTGGCGAACAACTTCAAAATTTGATGAACCAAATGGGAAGTATGCAGGCTGGTGATTATCTTGTATTAGCTGGTAGTATTCCTGCGTCGATTCCAAAAACATTTTATGAAACCATGGCTAATTTTGGAGCAGAACATCATATTAACATCATTGTTGATGCGAGTGGAAGCGCGCTTCAGCATGTAATTCAAAATAAACCATTTTTAATAAAACCGAACCATCATGAACTTGGTGAATTATTTGGAGAGAAATTTTTGACAATAGAAGAAATTATTCCATATGGCAAAAAGTTAATTGAACAAGGTGTACAGAATGTGGTTGTCTCTATGGCTGGAGATGGAGCTTTGTTATTTACAAATGAAGGGGTGTATGAGGCAACCGTACCAAAAGGGACAGTTATTAATTCCGTTGGAGCAGGAGACTCTCTTGTTGCAGGTTTTGTAGGAATATATGAAAAAACAAAAGATGTCGAAGAAGCATTTCGTTATGGTGTAGCAACGGGAAGTGCAACAGCGTTTTCAGCGGATTTATGTACGAAAGATAAAGTAGAGGAATTAGTGTCGCAAGTAATGATTACTAAGCGGTAGGGGGAACAGAGTATGAAAATTACAGAGCTTTTAAAAAGGGATACAGTTATCATGGATTTGACAGCTTCAGCAAAAGAGGCTGTCATCGATGAATTAGTAGAGAAATTAGAAAAGGCAGGAAGGTTAAATAGCAAAGCGGAATTTAAAGAGGCTATTTTACAGCGTGAAATGCAAAGTACAACTGGAATTGGTGAAGGGATTGCTATTCCACATGCAAAAACAAAGGCGGTCAGACAACCAGCTATTTGTTTTGGACGAAGTGTAAGCGGTATCAACTATGAGTCGCTTGACGGGCAACCAGCTCATTTATTCTTCATGATTGCGGCGAGTGAAGGAGCGAACAATACACATTTGGAAACGCTATCTCGCTTATCTACGTTATTAATGGATGAAGGGTTTCGTAAACAACTATTAGAAGCAAAAAATGAAGAGGAGCTTCTTCGTTTGTTTGACGAAAAAGAAAATGAAAACGAACAAGAAGATGAAAATAGGGAAGCAGCAAAGCCAGAAGAGAATGAACCATATGTATTAGCGGTAACAGCTTGTCCGACTGGTATCGCTCACACATATATGGCTGCGGATAGTTTAAAGGCGAAAGCAGCAGAATTAGGAATTACGATTAAGGTTGAAACAAACGGCTCTACTGGTGTGAAGAATGGGTTAACAAAAGAAGATATTGAACGTGCAACAGCTATTATCGTTGCGGCAGATAAACAGGTAGAAATGAATCGCTTCGCTGGAAAGCATGTGATTCAAGTGCCGGTTGCAGATGGTATTCGGAAAGCAGCGCAGTTAATTAATCGGGCTGCGAATCAAGAAGCTCCGATTTTTAAAGGGATAAAAGAAAGTGGACAAGCAGAGAAGACAGAGAAGGAAAAAGGATTTGGTATATATAAACATCTAATGAATGGTGTCAGTAACATGTTACCTTTTGTTGTCGGTGGAGGTATTTTAATTGCACTGGCCTTTTTCTTCGGTGGGATCGATACGAAAGGACCGGTTGCAGAAACGTTAATGTCAATTGGCGGTAAAGGAGCATTCCAATTTCTTGTTCCGATATTAGCTGGATTTATCGCGAGTTCTATTGCGGATCGTCCAGGGTTTATGCCTGGTATTGTCGGTGGGTTTTTAGCAGCGCAAGCAAATGCGGGATTTTTAGGGGGATTAATTGCTGGTTTCTTAGCTGGATATATTGTACTCGGTTTAAAGAAAGTATTAGCAGGTTTGCCAGCACAATTAGAAGGAATTAAACCAGTTTTATTATATCCGGTACTGGGTTTGTTACTTACAGGGTTATTAATGTTGAAAGTTGTAAACCCTCCTGTTGTGGCATTAAATGAGGCGTTAACGAGTTGGTTAAATGGTTTGGGTGGTACAAATGCTATAGTATTAGGACTTATTTTAGGTGGAATGATGGCTGTTGATATGGGAGGCCCTATTAATAAAGCAGCATTTACATTTGGGATTGCTGCAATTGAGGCTGGAAACTTTGGTGTGCATTCCGCTGTTATGGCTGGTGGAATGGTACCTCCGCTTGCGATTGCCTTTGCGACGACATTCTTTAAAGCGAAATTTACAGAATCAGAGCGTAAATCAGGTTTTACAAACTATATTATGGGAGCTTCATTTATTACAGAAGGGGCGATACCATTTGCGGCAGCTGATCCAATCCGTGTGATTGTCAGTTGTGTTGTTGGATCAAGTCTTGCTGGTTCGTTATCGATGTTATTTGGAATTACATTGCCAGCACCACACGGTGGAATATTTGTCATATTATTAGTAAATAAACCAGTTTTATATATTCTTTCTATATTAATAGGTTCTGTAGTATCGGCTCTTATGCTAGGGGTATGGAAAAAGAAAATTTCATAAAACTCAAAAAGGACAGCTGCTTAACTAGATAGCTGTCCTTTTTGAGTTTTAATGTCAGTTATATACGAATATTAAAATACAAAGATTTATTGCATAAAAAGAAACAATGTAACTGGAATTTGTAATGTTTCAGTGTTTTTTTGTAACAAGATGGTAATACTATTACTTTTATTGCAAAAAAATATGACTTTTTAAAAGAAAAAAAACGATTGAAACTCTTGAAAATACATATAGAATACTATTTTCTTTTATTCTATTTTATATTACAAAGCATTAATGATTGATTACGAATCGTTTGTAATTGTGTGATATCTTAAATCTCTTAAAAAACTGTTGCTATAATGAGGACACGAAAACAAAGCGAATGGAGGCTATTCATGAAAAAATTAATTGGTATAGCAGCGGCAGCGGTTTTTGGTCTTGGGATTTTCACTACTTCTGCACAAGCAGAAACTGTTGTAACAACAGAAGTATTAAATGTACGCGAGAACCCAACTACTGAATCACAAGTTGTAGGTAAAGTATTAAATGGTCATAAATTAGATGTTACAAATACAGAAAACGGATGGTCACAAATCAAATTAAATGGTAAAGACGTATTCGTAAGTGCAGAATTCACAAAAAGCATTTATTACGTAACAGCAAACGTATTAAACGTACGTGCTGAAGCGAATACAAACTCAGAAATTCTTGGTACGCTTAAGAAAGACGATATGATTGAAACAACGAACCAAGTACAAAATGGATGGTTACAATTCGAATATAACGGGAAAACGGCTTATGTTCATGTTCCTTTCTTAACAGGTACAGCACCTGTTATTGA
>NZ_JAGDQK010000073.1:0-8847 GCF_017498755.1 Bacillus sp. XF8
ATGTTTATGTTCTGGACAATCATTGTGATGTTTGTATTTCCAGCAATCACAATGATGTTTATGTTCTGGACAATCATTGTGATGTTTGTATTTCCAGCAATCACAATGATGTTTATGTTCTGGACAATCATCGTGATGTTTGTACTTCCAACAATTACAATTACAACTCATTTTCTTATACCTCCTCTTCAAACAAGAGTTGTATTATTTTATGTTTTAATAAGAAAAATGCTTGTTTGCTTAACCTATCTTATATTTTCGTTTTTTTATCTCATTCTTTATATAAAAGTTGAAAATTTAGGAAAGAATGGATTGTTTGCCGTCGTTAAGTTGAAAACTTAAAATAGGAATCTCTTTTAAATTTCAAGAAAAACTCTCTATGAATGATTATTCATAGAGAGTTAACATAACGTCCCTTATCGGTAGCAAGGATAAGGTGGAATCCGCTTTATAGCAAGGGTTTCAACTTATCTTTTTCTATTTTTCTATGCATCTTTTTATACATGGTTGATATAGCAAGGATTCTGAGGGTCTTCGCTATTTTCTTTTTCTTCTTTTTTTGTATAAAATTTTGTATAAATTTGATTATGATTGTTTTAAATCATAGTATATGTTGATGTTAAAAAAAGACGAGTATATGCTTAATTTGTCTAAATTTTTTTGTGTATTCTTGTTTATTTTTTGTTATGTTTATTTTAAGTGTTGTTTATTTATATTATATCGCCGATATATCGCTGATAAAAATAGAAAGAGGTGGTAGCGATGGCCGATACGGGCGATACAGAAATTGAATTGTTAGAGGGGATCCCTAAGGAATTAAAAAGTCATGATATTGCTAAAACATTTGGAATTGCTGAAAGTACAGTTAGGAAATACGCCCAATCTCTTGAGAAAGCAGGGTATGTTTTTCGAAAAAATGAAAATAACACAAGGATTTTTACCGATATAGATGAGTTAACGTTTAGAGATTTGATTCAAGCTAGAAAAGAAGCTGGAGTAAGCCTTGATATGGCGGCTTCTGTAGCAGTGATACGAAGACAGAAGCAAAAATCACCGATACAAAGCGTGCGATCGTTGATAAATAAGGAATCAAAAGATGATTTGATTTCGCACGAAATGCGATATGAGATTCAGAAATTAGCAAATTCATTTCAAAAGCAAATAGAACAAATTGAAGAACAAAATCAAATGATAATTTCTAAGTTGCAAGCATCTGAAGAAACTGAAGTTGAAATAAAAAAACAGTTATTGGAATCTCAAAAAAGGGAAAAAGAAAAAGATCAACAAATTGAAGATATGCAAAAAATGATTGAATATATTTCAGAAAGAGATCTAGCTTTTGATAAAAAGATTGAAGAAATTTATCAAGAAGCTAAAAAACCTTGGTGGAAGAGATGGTAAGACACAGAGTTTAATATTTGTTGTATTTTACTCTTTTTAACAAGTTGTTTTGAATAGTAGAAAAACAAAAAAGTTTATCTTTTTTATAAGAGATAATTTTTTATAAAATGGAAGTAAAAAGAAGTGTGTGTATCTATGGGTAATAAAGGAGATGATTATACTGAAAATCTTTTTCTATTTCTTAATTATTCTGTTATTTCTTGTGGTTGATTACTTTTGGTTAGAAGACGAGAGTAAAAGATGGGGATGGTTTAAAAATAGAAGTAAAAAGCAAAAAACAATCTTTTTTACTCTTGTTCTTCTCTTAACTTTCATAGGATACATACTTCTTGATGCTAAATACTTTAAAATCTGATACCTTTACTCAGCTAAAGAATCCAATTTTTTTTGAGAATTTAATAGTTTATATCATTCACTTCCAATAAGAATCATTATGTTAACTAAGTTTGTATATGATATACAGCAGAAAAACTACTGGAGTTAGGTCAGTAGTTTTTCTGCTTTTTGAATGGTAATTGTTAGATGAGTTATGTCGTGGGGATTTTAAACGGTCCGATCACCATTCCAAACGTTTCCAGGTATCGGTTCTTCTGCACCTCTACCAAATATTCCTGTGAATTTATTAAAGGTATCGAATGTGAAAAGAATTTTCCCTTCCCTTATACCTTCATACCATTTACCTATCAATTCCCATTTGGATTTTGCCTGGTTGAATACAAGTTTGCCTTCAACTCTTCCATTTGGATAGGATCCGGTAACATTCTGTCCGGTTTGAGTAAATACAATCTGTCCATAATCAGTCTTCCAGTTTCCAGTTATATTGAATATGGATGGCGCTGCCTCACACTGAAGGTTCATATTATTTGTGATGTTGAGCCAACCTAATATCAATTTAGGATTATGAGCTTCAAACTTCGTCGGCCAAAACACAAAATCTCCTCCACGAACTGGAAACATATAAACCCATTTATTTTGACATCCTATTATAAGTTGTTGCTGCTGTGTTATACATTCAGTAGGTTTATATTCAGCGGTATAAATATATCCATATAAAAATCTATTCTTTAAATTTTCAGCATTGACGGGAAGAAACGAAAAAGTTGAAGGCGTTTGATTTGCAAGATCCAACCTGATTGTTGTCCACTTATTCATACAGCTTTGTGGAATGTCATATATCATATATGTTCATTCCCCTTTCTTTTACTTTTTCATATTTATTACCCTTAACTAATACGAATAACATTCCGTTAATTGGTATATACAGAAAGGTTGGGTACCTTAATAAAGGTATCCAACCTTTTTTTGTTGATGACTTCGATGTTACTTAGTGGTTTAGATAGTAATTATACTGTCAGTTACATAAAAAGTATCTGTAGTGTCGGTTAATTTTTTAAATATAAAGGATTTAACATCGTGTACCATTCCAAGCATTCCCACCAAATGCTAATCCACTGCCATAAGATCCGGTAAACGAGTTTGCTTGAAATGTAAATAAAATTCTTCCGTTGCCTCCGCCTTCATCTTTCCATTGACCGCCTAATGTATTTCCCCAAAGTGCACCGCCAACAATTCTACCTCTTATTGTTCGTCCCTGCGCATCTTTATAATCATATGTGCCGCTTACATTAAAACCTGTTTGAGTAAAATATAGTTTTCCACCACGGCTATTCCAACATGTCCCATTCAGGGCCAACAAGGTGGGGAAAGGTGGGCACATGGCACTCAAGTAGTCAGGAGTATAAATCCAACCTCTCCACAAAGTTCCAGATTGCGAAACAGGGTAAAAATGTACACTTTTACCAGTTATTAGACCTAGACTGTTCCACGCAGCACCAGGTTGAATTGCGGTAGTGTAGTCAGGGGGATTAATATAACCTAGGACAAAGCCTTTTGCTTGCTGGGTTAAATCAGTGGGATGAAACCACACTCCTTCATTAGTATGCAATCTCAATCGTGTCCATTGATTGAGACATCCGGCTGCAAAAATCTGCTGCCGCGTTTCGTGAACAGAATCTCTTTGATTGGACAACCTAATCACTTCCTTTTCAGATTATATAAAAATCTGTAAAACGCGTTATCTTTTCTGAGCTAAAATATGCAGAACAGGAAACCTATATGTTTCTGTGGCCAATTTTTCCGCTAATTTACAGTTCGAGCGCAATTCCATAGTGGTGTGAATATTTTCTCTTTCTTTTTATATTTTTTGAGATTAATCGCAAGTATAGTATGTTAACTCTAAAAGCTTGGATAAAGACAAGGTACAGGTAGTATTTTTTGTCCTCGTCTTTATCCATTTTGCAGTCTTCGTTTATCTTGCCGAACGACCGATAAACTGATGAAATACGTACTAAGGTCATTCGACTTTTTCTAGTATAGACTGCAAAACCACATCATCATCCGAACTAAATTATTCAACTTATTCTATATGAGATGACGATAATAAGACCGTGGGGCTAGCCCCACCACCCCAGCCTCACTCTCGATACCTGATAATATTGAAAGATGGGTGTTATAGTACTGATCTTTTTTATGTTTATAGGTAACTTCTTGCCATAGGAAAGAAGGCTACATATGGTGTCTGTCCACGGTAAATCGCAAGACCGATAGGTCGAGAATTTAAGGAGTGGATAGACGTACTACACCTGAACCCTCTTGGTATTGAACAAACTTTGTTTGTTCCTGCCAACCGGCGAGGGAGCCCCCTCAATATTGAGGGGGTTGGGGGTGTTTTATAAAGGGGTCAAGGGGGAAAGTTCCCCTTGTAGGTTTGGACAAAGTCCAAGGTGTTAACTCCCCCTTTTAAGGGGGTTGGGGGGTGTCATGTTAAGCATGACCAAGCGTGTATTTGGGTACCAAATACGGAGCTTGCCTAATTACGACGATTACGTTAAAATGGAAATATAAGGATACCATTTTATCGTGCGGATGACCTCTATAGATGGGCAGCCGCTAAGGAGGAATTACGTTATGAGCGAGAACAGATCTGAGGCAAAACAAATTAAATTTCGGGTGAGCGAAGACGAGTTCCAACGGTTGACGCTTATGGCGGATAACGTTGGAATGAGTGTGCCGGCTTTTGTGAAAGCCAAGGCACATGGGGTGAGAGTAAGACAACCGAAGATTGATAGAAAAGGAGCAATTGAAATTGCGAGGGAATTGAGAGCAGTTGGTACCAATTTGAACCAAGTGGCAAAGTGGTGCAATGCTCGACAGCAAGTAAGTGAACAAGAATTGGAACGATTAAATTACAACATAGAACAAATCAAAAAAGGATTGGAAAAGGCATGGCAACAATTAAGCTAGGTAGTACAAAAAATGCGAATGCATTATTGAGATACGCTGAGAAGCGCTCAGAAGTCTCCTGTGGCGTGAATTGTGATGTGGAGTATGTTAGGAGTCAAATGACAGCTACAAGGGAAATATGGGGCAAAAATGGCGGTATACAGGCTCATCATGTTGTACAGTCATTTAAGCCAGGAGAAGTAACGCCAGAATTAGCAAATCAAATTGGGCAAGATTTAGCCAAGGAAATTGCAAAAGATCATGAGGTAGCCGTTTATACGCATACGGATAAAGACCATATACATAATCACATTGTCATCAATTCCGTAAATCTTGAGACAGGGAAAAAATATGTAGATAATGCGAAAAACCTTTATTTCATACGTGAGCAATCAGATAAATTATGTGAGCAACATGACTTATCTGTTGTAAAAGAGCCATCAGCAAAGCAACGTTATCATCAAGCTGAATATGGTCTTGCCAAACGTGGTGAAGTAAGTTGGAAAGATGAATTACGTCAAGTGATTGACTATGTAAAAGATAAAGTAACAAATGTAGAAGATTTTAAGAAGCTATTGCAACAAAAATTTGGTGTTGAAGTGAAAGAACGTGGTCAACATTTTAGTTTTAAACATCCTAATGTAGGGCGGTTTGTAAGGGGGAAAACACTCGGTTTAGACTACGAAAGGGGTACGATAGAAAATGAGTTTAGTAGACAAATTGAATCAAGTGAAGAGCGAGGAGTCAACGAAACTTATACAAGATTTGCAAAAGAATCTAGAGGACAATCAGAAGTTAATGGATCTACTGAAAGGGTACATCAGTGTACAGATGGACAGGGATACCAATATGAAAATGGCAACGAGCAAAGAATTGATAGCGATGCAGAAGACAAGCGAGGAAATACAGAAGGAGATGCTTTTGATTTTAGAAAAGCAAAGTCAGCTCTTGAACGTGAACAAAGAAATTCTACTGAAGACTTTGGAAAGTGGAAAGAGCGAGATGGCAGCAAGCAATCAACAAACAGTTTATCATCTCCAAAACATTCAGAACAACCTAAACGGACAAATGGAAGAAATCAAGAAAGACATGGGACGCGAGATTCACAATATGAGCATAAAAGCACAAAAAAGATTACAAAAAGTCGAAGAAAAGAGCAATCAATTGATTTTGAACCTTAAAAAAGATACCTTAATGTATTTTTGGGTAGATGCTTTCAAATATGGATTAGCTACAAGTGTAGTTCTAATCCCCTTGTATTTCCTTATACGCTCTTTTTTTTCATCGATAGGGATGGAACTACCTTAAGTGATTAAAAACATTTTAGAAGAGTTTAAGAGTGGTTTTATTTAACAATAGATTTCATGTTATGATAAAAATAGAAAAACCGCCCTTAGTCTTGGCGGACAGGCGGTTTTTCATAGCAATGGTTGGGAACAACCAATATATATTCTATATACATTGTAGCATATATCAGTTGTTTCCTTCCACATGAAGGAGCGAATTATTTTATGACAAAAGTTGTAGATTTTGGACAAGCTGAAAGAAATGCTAGAAAAAAAGATTTTGAGATTGAAAACAAAAAATTTGAGCAGGATCATAACGAGGTTTCTAAAACTGAATTAGAACAAGCTATGGAAATTATGGCCAAAGCTACTGGTAAAGAACTTTACATAGGCACCAAAAGAAGCCCTCAGTCGAAAGTGAGGTTTGCTCAATTTATGCAAAATAATTTAGGGTTTTTAAGAGAAAATAAGTATTTAACGGCTAGAGAGAAAAGTTTTTTTATTGATATAACACCATTAATTGCTTTTGATAGTAATTGTATTGTAGAGGATATTACAGCTAAGAACCCTGCTCCTATGAATATTTCACAAATTGCTGATTTTTTAGGGACTGATAGGTCAAATACAAGTAAAATCATTAATTCTCTTAAAAGAAAAGGTCTTTTGTTTAAAGGAGAATCAGGTTTAGAAGGAAATAATGCTAAAGCATATGCAATATTTATAAATCCACACATTATCTATGCAGGGGATAAAGATAATATAAATAAAGCTTTACAGATAATGTTTCATAAAGCTATGAAAATGAAAATATTAAAAGATTTACCTGATAGATTATTTTAACTTACTAATCGTAGTTGTTTAACTTGACAACTACGATTTTTTTGTTTTTGTTCGTACTTTTGTTCGTGGTAATTTAACCACACAAGTGTGGGGATTTAACCACACACGAAAATCTCTAAAACCCTTGATATATCAGCATTTTTAGCACTTTTTAAAGTCTCTCTCTTCTCACTCTATATATAGGGGCTTTTCTCCATACAAGGAACGGAGAGTATTTTTTGAGAACTTCACTCAAAAAATCTTCCTCCTTTCTCCTTGTATTCCGAAATTCGGCTGGTTTTTAGCTTTCGCCAAGCCGAACAGACCAAAAACGAGGTTAAGTTGCTCGACTTGGATTAGCAATTGTACCAGCCGAACCGCCAATTCTATCGCTCTAAGCAATAAGTTTCCTTCATATTTAGTTACGTTTAGTTCCTGGGGGCTAGCCCCCAAACCCCCAGCCAGCACTTACACCCAAAAACAAGGGAAATACCAAAACCTTAATAAAAATAAAAAACAGCTCTTTGGGAGCTGTCAGTAAACATAAAATTCGAAAGCGGAAGTCAATGTATCTTGTTTATTTAACATTAGCACCCGTTTGTTTCACAAACAAAGACCATTTAATTTAAAAACTTATAAAAAATGGTTCCAATCACTACTACACAACTAGTTCTTTAATGGTGTTAAGTATCCCTTCTGAATAAGAACCTATGGTTAAATGCCCATGTCCATTTTTTGCCTCACTTGTAGCATTCTCAAGTAAATAACCGAATTTTACAGCCTGTAACATTTTTAAGTCATTACCACTATCACCGAAGGCAATTGCATTTTGTCGGTCTATCTTAAATTTTGCTAATATATATCTCACAATCTCGTCTTTTCCAGTTCCTAAAGGGATAAAATCAATATCATATGCATTCTCTGGGTCTCCAGCCAAAGGATTACATTGATTGATGTTTATACTAATTTTAAAATCACTAGCAACTTGTCTAATATGGTTAAGGTTTAATTGATCGTCCTCTTCATTCTTGCAGAAATAGTAGTAATTGCTTTTGTATTTTGATGCACCCATCTGTGATTGGCTATCTAAAGCAATATTTTTAGAAGCTAACAAATCAACTATCTCTTTTATTTTATCGGGATGGTAATTGCCATTATCAAACCTGCTAAGCCATTCTTCATCAATTTCACCTTGTTTTAACTTGTTGAAATAATGAATTTCTGTTCCCAAATCACTTGCAATAAAATGAGGAAGATATTGAAATCCACCCCTCTTCATTTTTTCAAGAACAGCCTCAATGTCACTACCCGTTACCAAGCCAAAAAGTAAACCAGAAACCCTACTTTTTTCTACGATAGTCTGTTCTAATGCTTGTATTTGACTTTTTCGTTCGGCGGTTAATTGGTGAGGAAAGTACGTTTCATCAAAATCACTAAATACAATGTATTTAGGATTTGGTATTTCTGGTAAAGTTCTAAAAAGATTGTAGTCCATAGAGTAACCTCCATAAATTCTTCTCTCATTCACCTTCACCTTACCATAAATATCCAATTATTTGTATAACTAAACTGCCAGTTAATTGAACAAGAAACAATGTATACGATATACATGCTCGGTTAACATAACGTCTCATTATTAATAGCAAACAAAAAAGACTCATCCTTTCTTACAAAGAATGAATCTTTTTGTAAAATTTTCCATTAAAGATAAAGAATCATAAACAATCTTATCAATTTTTTTGATCATAATGATGTTTGTGTTTTGAACAATTTTTGTGATGTTTATGTTTTGGACAATCATTGTGATGTTTGTGTTTCCAGCAATCACAATGATGTTTATGTTCTGGACAATCATTGTGATGTTTGTGTTTCCAGCAATCACAATGATGTTTATGTTCTGGACAATCATTGTGATGTTTGTGTTTCCAGCAATCACAATGATGTTTATGTTCTGGACAATCATTGTGATGTTTGTGTTTCCAGCAATCACAATGATGTTTATGTTCTGGACAATCATTGTGATGTTTGTGTTTCCAGCAATCACAATGATGTTTATGTT
>NZ_JAGDQK010000074.1:0-8588 GCF_017498755.1 Bacillus sp. XF8
CGGTGATGTTGGAGAAAATATTCTGTTAGCTCATTCACTGTTTTATATTCAAAGAACAGGGTTTTTGGTAACGGACCCAATCCCCCTTCCAACTGCTGGGTCAATTTGAGTACCATAATGGAGTTAATACCATACTTCTCTAAATCTATATCGTTGTCTATTTCTTCAGCGCTAACTTTAAACACCAAGGAAAGGTGCCCTTTTAGATAATCAATGATTTTTCCCCGTAAATGCTGATCCCCTTTAGATAGATTGATACCCTGTAAGAAATGAGCCAGATCATCTAACGTATTCTGTTCTGCCAAATCCTTAGTGTTTAACTCCAGCCCAAATTGATTATTTAACCGATCTGCCAATTGAGTCAGCTTTAAAGGATCAAATCCATGTTCCCCCAATGTGACATTGTGATGAATATCCTTGGTATCAATGGCCAACACTCCTGCCGCTATTTTCTTTAACGTCGGCAACAGATCACTAGATACATAATTCTTCTTATGTTGGCCCCATCGCTTAAATTGCTCTGTAGCTTCCTCTGGTGTAATCTCTTTTCCCTTCAACTGCCGATAGATACGTTTCCACTGTCCATCCATTTTTTCCTCTCTCCCTTATCTTGAAGCCATTAAAATACGCTCGACTTCTTCTTCCGATAATTCACCCTTCCAAATTTTCTCCGATAAATGGCTATAAAAAGCTTCTTCTGACATTAGATCCTTTGCACGCCTTGTCTCAAAGCCTAATATACTTATACATATCACACCATTCTCATCGTAAACATCAATATCAAACACTCTTCCTTTTTCTCTTTGTTGAATATGGATCCATACCTGATTTGAGCAAGATTGATATATATATAGTGCTTTAAGCGTAAAAGGCAAGCTACCTAAGGGCGCTTTTGATTCTATAGCAAAACCTGCTGTCGCTTGAAAAACATTATCTAGTAGGCTCGGATCAAGGTAACATTCACTCTTTCCGTTTGGTTCTGGCGATATTGCCAGCTTTGCCAAAATCTGATCCTTATACAAATAAAGATGTTCAATTCCACGATGAGAGGGACCATAATATAGACCCGCTGCACGAAAAGATGTATAGATATGCTCCGGTAAGAGGTTATGCCAAGAATACTGAGATTTTAAGTCTTGAATATTTTTCCTTTTACGGGGCGTTAAAGTAGATATCTTCATAGTACCTTGTGCATGCCTTATAGCTGTTTGATCATCGGGCTGATCCGATCCGCTGTAGATGTCATACTCTACAGTCCCATCCTCTATTAGCGCCAAAGCAATATGTACCTCAACCGGCTCCGCTTCTACTATCAATGGTTCAATCCATATATGCTCTTGTAAACTAATAAAAACTGTTCCTTGTTGTAAAGTGCTGGCGGTCATTTGATCCATCCCTTGTTCAAGGGCCGCTCTTGCCATTTCCAGATAGGCTGATCCAGGTAGCATCTTTCTCTCCTTCACCTGATGATCGGTTAAATAGCGTTCCTTTCCTGTCATAATTGTTGTAAACCGCGTGTTCGACAAATTAGATGTATTGCGATGAACTAAAGGATGCAGGTTACTGTTACTTGAAGTTGATGTACCCTGCTTAGGAAGCCAATAGCGCTCCTTAGCAAAGGGATAGCCCGGCAAACGGATCCGTCGGGGCTCACCCTCCTTATATAGTACCTGCCAATCAATCAACTCACCGGCTAGCCACCGTGAGAAAAGTGTTTCAGGATCGAGATATTGAGGGGTATCTCTCTGACTCTTCCGCTTTTTTACATGACTGATGTGTAACCCATCAGGATGTTCATCATTCAGATAAGCGGTCAGCATATCAATTGCTGCATGTTTACTATCCACCCAAAAAGCCAGGCGGTAATCCATAGCCTCACGACTCGTCTGTAAGGTATAGGCCATATCTTTGAGGTTAACTTTCACTTGTGATGCCATCCATTCTTTCATTATGCCTGCATATACCTTAAGTTGTTTCTCCGTTTTAGCCGACAAAACAAATAAAGCCGGCCGACAAGAATCTGTTACCGGCTTCTGCACTCTTTTTTTCTTTGTATCATATGCTTCTATTACCAAATGAGCATTGGTGCCACTAAAGCCAAAAGAACTAACACAAGCCCGCCTTGGTGAATCTACATCCCAAGGGCGGGTTTGTGTATTAACATAAAAAGGGGAGTTCCTAAAATCAAAGTGTTCATTAGGCTCTTTAAAGTGCAGGGTGGGCACCAATTGTTGATGCTGCATACATAACAACACCTTGTGGACGCTGGCTACACCAGCAGCGGCTGATGTATGACCAATATTGGATTTGACGGAACCAATGGCGCAAAACTGTTTTTTATCGGTTCTCTCTTGAAAGGCCGTTGATAACGCTTTAAGTTCAATAGGATCCCCCAATTTGGTACCTGTCCCATGCATTTCTGCATAGCTAATGGTTGAAGGATCAATGTTATATTTTTGGTAGACACTTCGCTCCAAAGCTATCTGGCTTTTCACACTAGGAGCAGTTAGACCGTTGGTTTTTCCATCTTGATTAGTGCCAAATCCAATAATCACACCATAAATCAAGTCATTATCAGCCTCAGCATCCTGTAGACGCTTCAACACTACAGCACCAACACCTTCACCAGGAACCATGCCATCACTGGATTGATCAAAAGCTTTACACCGCCCCTCTGGTGAGAGCATGTGTGCCGCGCACATTTCAATATAAGGCTTTGGGGTAAGGTACAACGTCACCCCACCCGCAAGGGCCATGTCAATTTCCCGGTTAAGTAACGCCTCGCACGCCAGATTGATCGCTACTAAAGAGGACGAACATGCAGTATCAATAGAAAGTGCCGGACCTTTTAAATTAAGAAAATAAGCAATGCGTGCCGATGCAATGGAAGCATAATTACCAGTCATATCAGTTAAACCATATTGTTGTTCACACAACATCCGATAATATTCATTGGCCATGATGCCAAGATACACCCCACAATTCTGACCATTCAATGCTTCAGGTGTATATCCGGCATCTGCAAAGGCCTGATAGCTCTCTTGAAGAAACAAGCGCTGTTGTGGGTCCATGGTCTCCGCCTCTGAAGGTGCTATATTAAAAAATAGGGGGTCAAAACAGGCCACATCATCAACCATACCCAACCACTTGCTATATATTTTCCCCTCATCACTGGGGTACGGTTGATAGTATGAGGCAACATCCCAACGGGAATTTGGTATTTCCCGGATAGAATCGCGACCTGCTACAAGATTTGACCAATAGACATTGAGATTGTCAGCTTCTGGGTATTTCCCTGACATCCCAATGATGGCAATGGCCTCCTCATGATTGTCAGACTTATGATTTAGCAATCGTTTTTTGGCCTCTTCAGATGAAATTTTTCCCGCTTGCAGGGCTCGTAAGATGGCTTGTGAGTTTACCATTTCCCTACCCCCTTAAACTAGATTGTATTTTTGTAATAAGACATGCGCCTCTGTCACTTCCAATACACCCTGCTCCACTTTTTGCAAAATCCCTTCCAATGTAGGTGGAGGTAGCGTCAGCGCTTCTTCTACATTGGATGGAATATTCTGTGTGACTTGATTTCCTTGCATCCAGGCAGCAAATTCACGTAAGGTTGGATATTCATATAATGTCGTTGCTTCAATTGTAGTTCCATAGCGTTTATTTAACACTCGAATCCACTCCACACCCAAAATAGAGTCTAGACCCAATTCTGAAAAATGAATATCTTCGTTAATCTGACTGGAATCAAGATACATAATTTCAGCGAGACTATTCGCCAATTCAGCTATCAATCCAATATCATCAGCTTGTTCAGGCTTTGAATAAGAGTTTGCTTGTGGACTTGCATCAACCTTCTGTATGGATAGGATATATTGTGCCAATTCACGAATAGTCGGATAATCATACAGTGTGGTAGCCTCTAGTGATAGCCCTTGCTTCTTATTAATATGACGCATCCATTCGACGCCCAATATAGAGTCTAAACCTATATCATAAAAGTTTTGATCCACATCCACCGTTTCGCCTTCTATAAATAAAATTTGAATTAGACTATCAATTAACATGTTCTGCAATGCTATTTCATCTTCTTCCGCATAATGAACTACCTGATTGTGATCAATAGGCTGGTCAATCTTGTATAAAATGATTGGTGATAAGCTTTGTCCTTGATGATGCTCTGACCAATCTGGCATGTTCATCAACGGTCTTAATTCAATTTGTTCCAATTTTAACGCTTGTTGTTCAGTATCGGACAAGCTAACTTTCTGTTTTGTTTTAGATGGAAGACTAACCAAAGATTCTGGCATGGACAACGAACTAACTTTAAACTTTTCTTTCGATGGCTGATCGCCTTTTTTCGGCCAAAAACTTTTACGTTCAAATGGATACGTAGGCAAATTAATACGATGTGGTAGATGATCCCCATATAATTGTTTCCAACCTACCTCGCCACCTTGTATCCACCAAACAGCTGCTTCTTGCCACTGCCCTTCTTTAAAAGCCTTGTTAAGGCGATTATGTCCCTTATCGTTTTCCCTAGTTAAGGCACCAGTCAACAAGTAGGAAGGCTGTTGTCCTAAGCTATACATTTTAAATGTTTGTAGCACCTCTTCCAATGAATGAGCCAAGAAAGCCATCCGGTACTCCATAGACTCTCGACCAATTTGCAAGGTATAGGCCATCTGTTGTATATCAATGTTTGGATTCTTTTGTATAAAATGGATCATCCGATCAACATAATGTTTGAGTTGTTTATCGTTTTTGGCTGACAACACCATTAATATTGGTTGACCCGGTACATAACAATTACTTACATTTTCCGATTCTTCCGGTGGCAGATACTCCTCCACCACCATATGAGCATTGGTACCACTAAAGCCAAAGGAACTGACGGCTGCACAGCGCGGTTTTCCCTGATACGTTGTCCAAGGCTGTTTACTTTTGCTTATATAAAAGGGGCTATCTCCTAGGTCAATGTGCTCATTTAAACGATCATAGTGGATTGTTGGCGGCAAAGTACGGTGTTTAATAGCTAATAGCACTTTAATCAATCCCGCAATGCCCGCGGCTGTCAGCAAATGTCCAATGTTACTTTTAACAGAGCCTAGTGCACAATACTGTTTTTTAGTAGTAAAAGATCGGAAGGCTTCTGTCAACGCTTCTACTTCAATAGGATCACCTAGTTTAGTTCCCGTTCCATGAGCCTCAACTAATGTAATATGAGCTGGGTTAATATCAAATTTTTCATAAACGTATTTTTCCAGATCTGTTTGTGCTTTTCCATTAGGTGCTGTTATACCGTTGGTTTTACCATCCTGGTTGACACCCCACCCCTTAATGACACCATAGATCGTATCCTTATCTCGAATAGCATCGCTAAGACGTTTTAATAGAATCACTCCAACTCCTTCGCTAGGAACAAATCCATCTGCTTGGTGATCAAATGTTTGGCAACGCCCCTGTTGGGACAGCATCCCTGCCTTACTAGTCATAATATGAAGGGAAGGACCCACTATCGTACATACCCCTCCTGCAAGAGCCAAATCACTGGTTCCCAATACAAGACTATTACAAGCTTCTGCAATCGCTACTAAAGAAGAGGAACAGGCGGTTTCAATCGCTAACGAAGGTCCGCGTAAATTGAGCAGATAGGAAATTCTTGCTGCTAGAATGGATGTTGTGCTACCCATGAGAAGACGAGAATTTAAGTCTTTTTCATTAAATAATTGTCCATAATCACTAGTTGCACATCCAACAAATACACCACATCGGCTACCTGAAAGATCTGATGGTCGAAGGCCAGCATCCTCTATACAGCTCCAACAATTCTCTAGGAACAACCTTTGCTGTGGATCCATAGCAATCGCATCTACTGGTGGGATATTAAAGAAAGTTGGATCAAATTTATCCACATCCTCTAAAACTCCCATCCATTTGCTTGTACTCTTTCCTGGTACTTCTGGATCTGTATCATAGTAGTGCGCTATAGGCCACCGGGAAGACGGAACTTCAGAAATACAATCTTTCCCATGAACAATGTTATCCCAAAATGCGTTGATATTATCAGCTTTAGGAAACTTCCCAGATATGCCTATAATCGCAATGTCCGTCTCTTTAAGACGCTGATCCTCATGAGCTCGTTGCAAAATTGACGATGTCTCAACAGTCACAGCTCGGGGGCTATATCGAGTTTGCAAATGTTCACAAGCCTGCACCATCAACAATGCGGCGACATCCACCACATGACGATTTTTCCAGTCCTCATAAGGTGTGCCCTTTACCCATTGATTAAACGCCCCTAAGGCAGGTCCACAAAATATTTGAAAATTATCTTTTTCAGCTAGATCCCCGTTAAGTGTAGCCCGATTACAATATGCAAAATACCATTTAAAAATAAGTGCCATCCTAAAGCGTGGATTGACTCGTGCTTCGATTAAATGTTGCGGATTTTTCTTTTTCTTATATTCACAAACTAAATCCCAAACTTCAGCAAAGGTGCGCTTAAAATAATTGATTTCAATTTCTTTTTTAATCTCATCAGGTATTTCTTCGATAGCATTATACTGCATAAACAACTCATACAATCTATTAGCCCGGTTATAGAATTGGGTATGTTTACGGACCACTTGGACTTTAGCACCGATCTCGAACATATCACCTGCAACTGTCAAAGCCGTATCATGAATAGAAATGGTACTGAGCAATTCTTTTATTACATCATGTGCACCACTTTCAACCGTACACTGGTTAATTGAACCAGTCAAAACAAAGTCAGCTCCCATCATAAAGGCGGATGCTACTGCTTCCGGAGTACCGATTCCGCCACCGCATCCTACAAGGATTGGTTCCGAATATAAATAGGTTTGCTGTATCTCCTTTCTTAGGGCTAGCACAGAAGGAACAAGAGCAGACAATACACCTTGATCGGTATGACCGCCAGAATCCGCCTCTATAGCAACATCATCAACCATTGGAATAGATTGGGATAATACTGCTTCTTCCTCTGTAATCCATCCTTCTTGCAACAGTTGATTTACTAGATCCTCAGGCGGTGGCGCCATAAATTGTTTGGCAATTTCCAAACGGGAGCATTTACCTATGATTCTTCTAGGAAAATAAAAGCTACCATCCTTCTGCTTCTTTATCCCTTTGATACGACAATAGACCAATGCTGCTGTTATAGTCGAAAAAGCGGACGCTTCAATATATGGGATGCCATAATTGATAAATAACTTAGCTTGCTCCCACTCTTCTTCCGGGTTATTTACATTAGCAATTAGACACATGCCATAGGGTTTATCGGGTCCTACAGCAGATTGAATATGTTGAATATGTGTTACCAACCTAGCTCCATCCAAACCGGCGCTTCCAAAAAAGCTAAGCAATCTAGCTTCTGCCATGGCTATCACCAATGCTTCTGAGGCGATTCCTTGGGCCATTGACCCCGCCATATAGTTCCATTTACAACCATAGCGTGTTTGAAACAATGGATCTCCGAGGCTTTCCGGACGGATCACATTCTCGCTTTTTGTTTGACTAGCTGGCTTTTGATTAATCAGAGCAGGAGCCCTATTATTAGAGATAGAAGTGACGAGCTCGTCTTTCGTAATAGGCTCTTCTAAATCTCCTTTCATATCCGCTTTTCTGTCAGTCGACAAAATTTTCTGGTTATATGGTCGCTTTTTTAATCGATCCAACTCATCGGCAACATATTGACTAAAATCTCTCAGTGTCGGATAATCATACACCTTGGTAGCTTTAATGGCCGTGCCATAGGTTTTATTTAAGGTCTTAATCCACTCAACACCAACGATAGAGTCTAAGCCTAGTTCAATAAATTTTTTACTTGGTAGAATTATCTCACGGTCAATATATAAAGCTTCTGCTAAACTTTCCGCCAACTCTTCCTGCAATTCTTCCTGCAATTCTTCTAGCCTCTGTTCCTCGCAGGAGCTCTCTTCTATGCTATCTTCTTTAGCATCTGGCAACACCATCTCCATAGGAGAAGAAGTAGGTTCACTAATGGTTTTATCATCTACAGCAATGGATATCGTAGCAGCAATCTCAGACTGTAAAGAAGAGTCTACAGGTACCTGTTCGGCTTCTGACGTTTTAAATATGGGAACCCAATAAGAATTCCGCGCAAACGGATAAGAAGGCAAATGAATCCGTCTAGGCTCTTCTTTCCACATTTGTTCCCATGGTAAATCGTAGCCCTGACAATAAAGGTTTGCCAGCCCCTGTAAAATTTCGTGATATTGCTCTAATGTTGTCGCCTTATGGCTCTGCTGAATGAGATCACGCCCAAACAACTCCATGACCTTTTGATTCATAAATCCTTCTGATACTATTCCCTTATAACTATTGGACAGAAGCTCCCCGCCTTTAAATTGTTTCAGTAGGTATAAAGCATCCGTCTGATCACTTACCACCACAACATAACGATGGCGAAAATGCTGACGACCATGTAAAAGGGTATAACTGATCTGTAAAAGGTCTACCTCCTGCCCTTCTGGGCTCTCCAAAAAGGCTATCAGGTCTGCTATTTTTTCTGTTAAAGCCTCCTCAGTCTTCGCCGA
>NZ_JAGDQK010000075.1:0-7193 GCF_017498755.1 Bacillus sp. XF8
AGTCTTCGAAGTAGCGGGCATGTGATGCTTGGTGGATTTTTAATTCGCCTACTTCTACTATGCCTTCTTCTGGCATACTTAAGTGACTGTTTGATAAGCCGTTGAACGTTGCGGTTGTAGGGCCGGTTTAGATTAGTCCGTACCTTTATCCGTCACTAGTTGATGATTCTATCGAGTTTATCTGAGACGGATTTTTGCATATCGGGTAACACATGGCTATACGTATTAAGTGTCGTTTCAATATCAGAGTGACCGAGACGATCAGCAATTAATTTTACGTTAACGTTTTGTTGTATGAGCATGGTCGCATGTGTATGACGTAAATCATGGAAACGTATCTTTGGTAATCCGAGCTTCTCCGTTAAGCCATAGAACTCTTTACGTAGATTGCGTGGAATCATCGGATTTCCTTTACGGGCACATACGACTAAGTCATGATCATCATAATCTCGCTGATAATATTTTTTCTCATCTATTATAGTTTGACGATGCAATTCTAACTCCTCTATCAGTCTCAATGGAATGTGAATTGATCGTATGCTTGACTCGTTTTTAGCGCCTGATTTAATTTGAGCGTTCTGAGTTAAGGTTTGCCGAATATATAGCCTATGGTTTTCGAAATCAATATCGCTCCATCTGAGTGCCATAATCTCACCTTGTCGCATCCCCGTTAGTAGTGCGATTACAAAAGCGATGTAACATCGAGTGAGACGTTTGATACCTTTTGACTCATCGATAAAGTAATTTACTTGATCTAAGGTCCATACGTTCATATCTTTACGTCGTCTTTTAGGTAAGGTTGTCCCAGTGGCGGGATTCTCCTTAATTAGCTTTCTAATCTTAGCTTTCTTTAACGAGGCACTTATGATCCGAAAAATCAAATGGACAGTATGAGGAGAGTATCCGGATTTATTTACTAAATCATTTATGAATTTCTGAATGTACGTCGGTTCGATTTGCTGTAACTTTAAATGCCCTAATCTTGGATTAATGACGTTTTTATAATAGGTATAATGAATATCATACGTCCATTCCTCTAATTCGAGCTTCCTCTCTTCGAACCACTCTTCTAAAAATCTACCGTAAGTAATCTTTGAAAGATTTAGATTCTCTTCACTAAGTAACTCCGCTTTTAATTTAATTAGAGCATCTTCAGCTTCTTGCTTCGAAGAAAATCCACGTTTTCTCACTTGTCTTCGTTTACCAGTAAAAGGGTCCTTCGCAATATTAAATACAAAAGTCCACTTTCCTGTTGCTTTATCTTTACTAACTGTACCGTTCATATCCTTATACCTCCTAGTAATTAGGACAAAAAACGGCTTCCCTAATGACATTTTATAGAAACCGTCACCTTTTGTATAGGGGTGTAAAAAGTAGAAAAACGTAAATTAATTATTTTTTTTTCGAAAAAAGTGCGCGAAGTAGAAAAGTGATGCGTCATATATAGTGTAAGGAGTTCACAAGGCATTACACGGAGGTGGAAACGGGTGAGCGGAATGAGCGAAAATAGCAACTTAGTATCAATCGAAGCCCAAACGGAATATTCAATTACAAGTGGAAAGCGAGAGACACGTATCTTTCTAAAGATGTATGTCGACGCAGTACATTCCGGTTTAATAGCGGACTTAGGTCCGGAAAGATGGACAACCCTTTGCGTACTAGCGTCGTTTATGGACGAAGATGGCGAGTGTTACCCAACGCAAGACATGATTGCTAAACGACTCAATATAAGCCGTGAGAGCGCCAATAGACGCATCAAAAAGCTATGTGAGTATCGCTGGGATGGGAAGCCTTTAGTCGTTAAGGAGAGACGCAGACACGAACGTACACAGCAATGGGAGAATACGGTTTATACAATTCTACCGATAAGCCAGTTAGCGATATTCGGAAATGAACCGGAATCTATTAGTCCATGTGACGTGTAACCACATATGGCGACTTCCACACATGGTTGTAGTTCACACTAACAAGAACTAACTCTTAACAAGAACTATCTTTTAACTAGAAAAAGATTAAGAGCCAAAACCTTGAAGTCTATTTCTAGCGAAATATCCTTCCATCATTAATATATTTAGCGGTAATTACTTATATAAAAGAACGCCGCTAATAGATGATAAGATACGATGAACGAAGTGAAATCGTCAGGGTTTAAAAGTAGTAACGATTTATATAAATAAAACGAATTAATAAACGGAGGTGTTTACGATGAAAGATATAACGGCAGGTAGGTTGCAACGGTTACTAGCGAATCTCAACAAGGAGATAGTTCCGTTAGAAGCGGTATTTAACGAAGTCGATCGTCAGTTAAAACACATAGAACTTGTTCAAATAGACTTGCTTCATATCGTTGAGTTAGAGACGTTCAGTTCTGTACGAGGCTATCACTTAGCGAAAAAACTTAAAGAAGTCCGTTTGGAACGACGTGCAATAAAGGATCGGTGGGAAGAACTTAAGATAGCGTTAGACTCGCTGAAGGAAACGAAATCTAAAACGAAGGAACAAATGTTAACTATTTACGAAAAGAGAAGCCGCTTAGACGACCGAAAGTATCATATTAGAAAACTAGACGGAGACTTCGACATACACACAGATTGTATCGTCAGAAGAAAAAAGTAGTTAACGTAAATTTTACGGTCAAATATGCAGACAAGAATCTAGGAATGTACAAAGTTAAGTAGTGAAGGGTGTTGTCGGTAGTGGAACGATAAACGATGGAAAAAGACCCGCAATAAGCAGGTCCCTTGGCATAGTACACATCTGGAGATTATCAATATATTAACAAATTTAGTGTATACATACCATACGCTGAGTATTGAGAAATAAAATGGAGGACTAACAAACAAACGAATGCAATTAAACGATCCATTACTGAAAGAAATCTACATCGAGGCGCTAATCCGTCGCAATGTATTCAAAACGGAAGACGGACGGGACTTATGGCAAGCGTCTAACAAGGAATTACATGCGCAATTATTTGACGAGGAGGAATCGTAATGAAAACAAAAATGAGTAGACGTGAGCAATTAGCATATGTAGTTGGGATTATCGATAACGGTGGGCGTTTAGAAAAAGCAATAGATTTTGCTAAATCATACGGAATAGTTACTCGTATGCACGAAGGGGAAGATAAAAAGTTTTTTGAAGATGATGACCATGTTGCAGAATGGTTGATGGGACAATTTATTTACGGATTTGAAGAACACAAGTATCTAGGATACAACACCGGAATAAATATCGCTATGAGTTTTCTAGGGTATCGATTTGGATACAGGGAGGGAACGAAATGACCCGCATATCAACGAAAGATTTCCGCAACCTACCAATCGAAAAGTGGAACGTAACAACATTCCGAGAGTACTTAAAGCACGTACATGAGGATCGATACAACATCCCGTATGTAACACGCAGCTACGCGATGGAAGGACGAATGTTAAAAACGTCACTAGCGGAATATAACCAGGAAGCAACGAAACGATTCATCGACGCATGTTTTGCCGACTATAAGCCGACACGGGAGTATCCCGGATTAAACTTTGCGTTTATGTATTCGTATATGCGAGGGCGGTTACTACCGCGAGTACTTGATGAGTTACGTAGGGAAGAGACGAAGTTACAAAGGCAGGCGGCACAGCCGGAGGTTAGCACGGAAGAAATTATCGATTATTTATAAACGGAGGGAAAACGAATGGCACAGCGATTATCTTTCGAAGAAGTGCAAGCGAAGTTTAAAGAACGGGGATATACACTACTAGAAACGGAATATAAAAATCGGACTAAGAAAATGGCGTATATTTGTCCGCAACATCCAAATGAAAAATTAACAATAAGTTATAACGAATTAAGAGCGGGAAGTGGCTGCCGTCACTGTGGTATTGCGAAGAGGGGACATAGTCGGAAAGTTACATACGCCGAAGTAAAAGCTGAATTTAAAAAGAAAGGGTATGAGCTATTAGAGACACGTTATCACAACGTAAGTACGAAAATGAGATATCGATGCAACCATCACCCTGACGAAATTTTTACGATTCGTTACCGAGAATTAAAACTAGGGCATGGTTGTCCGAAATGCGGGAAAGAAAAAAGCGGGGCTACGCGTGCAAAAACACACTCGGTCTTAACTGATTTTCCGAAGGAATCGAAATACACGAAAGAGCAACGTCAAGAGGCACGTCAAGAGACTTCGAGATTACTAGATATGTATTGCTACGATTGCCCAAACAAAGATTTACCTTTCATCGGTGAAATTGAAGAGAATTGCTACAAAAACTGTCCGCATGGAATCGGATTAGAATTACGAAGATGTGGCGCAATATTAGCCGGTGAGGATGCGGACGCAGTAATTGAGCGATATAAGGTTCGCTTTGAGAAGGAGAGAATTGACGTAAATAGTCGTAAGGAGGCGCTAGTAAATGAGTAAGGCAGGCGTGGCGAAGACGCAGGAGTTTCGGAAGCCGAGAAAATATAAACGAGTTAAGTTGGAAGAACGAGTGGTTGACGGTGAGGTAGCTGTCGGAAAAGAATGCTCGAAGTGTGGAGATTGGAAGCCGTTAGAGAGCGGATTTCGTAAAAATAATAAAGGTCTAGGGGGGAAACTTTCTGTTTGCAAAAAATGTGAACGTAAGTATGCACGTAACCATTACGAAGAAAATAAAGAAAAGGTAGCGGAACGCAAACGTAACTATTATCAAGAAAACAAAGAAATAAAAATAGAGTATAGCCGTAAATACTGTGAAGAAAATAAAGAAAAGGTAGCGGAGCATAGACGTAAGTATCGCGAAAAACATAAGGAAAGGATAGCGGAATATAGACGAAAATACTACGAAGAGAATAAAGCGTTTTGGCATAACTATTACCAAGAAAACAAAGAGATAAAAATAGAGTATAGCCGTAAATACCGTGAAGAAAATAAAGAAAAAGTAGCGGAATGTGGGCGTAAATGGCGGAGAGAAAATAGAGAAATTTGTACACTTATATACCAACGAAGACGCGCACGTAAGAGAGCATTACCAGACGATTTTACAACAGAACAATTAAACGAGATATTGGCACACTTCGAAGGTGGATGTGTATTAACTGGCGACTCAGACATACATTGGGACCACGTAATCCCAATAGCGATAGGTCACGGCGGAACTACATACGGCAATATGATTCCGTTACGAAGTGATCTTAATATTTCGAAGAGTGATAATAACATTTTCGAATGGTTCGAAGCGAATAGGCAACGATTCGAACTACCGCAGGAAAGATTCGACCGTCTTATCGAGTGGTTGGCAGCCGCGAACGAAATGACAGTCGGAGAATATCGAGATTACGTGTACTGGTGTCACGCTAATCCAGTCGACGTACTAGAAAGTGAGGCGATATGATGCAATGCATTCTATGCGATTACTGTTCGCTATATAAAAGCGCATCATGTAACCGTCAGTGCACCTCGTACATCGCACTACACGGATTCAACGGTAATGGAGGACGTACGGCAGCGAACAACTTACCGAAAGAATATCGTCATTTAACGCTACAGAATTCACCTGTACGAGCGTCTCAACCGAAAGTCTATAAGTCTATCGAAGCGTACGTAACGACTTTCTCACGGCAATTTGAGACGAGTGAAGCAACGGACGTAAAGAACAAGATTAAATCGATGTATTTGTTTTCCGAAGAGACTGGTACGGGAAAAACAACGACAGCAGCCGTAATTTTAAACGAGTGGCTAATCCGGCATTACATCGGGAGTTTGCAGCGAAATAGGCAATCGTTGCAGATACCTGGGTATTTCTTAGATGTGAACGAGTGGCAAACGTTATTTAACGAATTTAATCGGTCGAATATACCGAAAGATGTCGCTGAGAAATCGGCAAAGGAATACTATCGTCGAGGTAGTCATGCGAAGATGGCACCTTTCGCAGTACTAGATGATATTGGAGTACGGAGTGCAACCGAAGCTTTTCGAGGTGATTTACATGCGGTTATTAACCATCGAGTCACAAACGGATTACCTACGGTATACACTTCGAACATTCCTATCGACGAGTTGGCAAACGTATTTGATCGTAGATTGTACGATAGAGTGAGAGAATTGTGCGTGGTGTTGCCGTTCGAGGGCGAATCGAAAAGGGGGATGCGGAAATGAAATATGACCGCTCCCATAAAAAGAACGGTCGTACAAATAATCTGTGCTGGAGGTAGCTACGAATAGCTCAAGATGACTTCTTTAATTAGTATGGACAAGAATTTTACGACTATACACAAAAACGGCAGACAACTAATTAAGTTACCCGCCTGTTCTTAAACGACACGGAGGAGAGAGCTCCGATTTGAAAGAGTAAAGCCGTAGGGAAGTCGGCTCAAAGATAGTATGTGTAATATAAAAAAGATTATTCGCAAAGGGGAATATCTAGATGAAAAAGATTATTATCGGAACATGTCTATATCTACCACTAGGTTTTTGGCTTACTAGTTTTTGTGGACTTAGCGGATTAGAAACGCTCGCTACAATGTTTATTGTCGGAGTAACAAACGGAATCTATAACGTTGTATTGGAGGAGGCGGATAAGTAATACCAAATTTGAATTTTGTACAAAAAAGAATGAGGAGGTTGTAATATGAGAGAATTTAATTTTGCAAAGTCAACCCAAAACAGTCTAGCCATTGGTATAGGATATACATTAATGGCTAATGAGGAAATAGCCGATGATGTGTTTAAAGAATTGAAACCTCAATACGAAGAATGGTATTTAGTCAACTCACATGCCCATCAACCTAACAAAACGGGTTGCCCCCAAAAACGATAAAAATGAATTTCGTTGCTATAAAAGACACAAAATTTTCGTTTTGGGAGCATTATAAAATTTTAACTTTATAGTGATGTATGCTGACGCCTAATAACAAAATTGCAAAACTGTTAGCACATGTTTTCTAATTTTTTCTTAAAAAGTTGTGCTTGTTCAGGAGTAACTGATAATATTTTTTCTTTAACTTCTGGATTAGTTATTTTTAATTCGGCTAAAAATTTTTCAGGGTCATTACGCAATTTCGAAAAAAAATCTTTATCAGTTTTAGCCCTTTCTAACAGAATTTCATAAACATCTCTTTTTGGGGAAATTTCATTATTCATTTCTAATTTTTTCTTAAAAAGTTGTGCTTGTTCAGGAGTAACTGATAATATTTTTTCTTTAACTTCTGGATTAGTT
>NZ_JAGDQK010000076.1:0-664 GCF_017498755.1 Bacillus sp. XF8
ATTTTTAATTCGGCTAAAAATTTTTCAGGGTCATTACGTAATTTCGAAAAAAAATCTTTATCAGTTTTAGCCCTTTCTAACAGTATTTCATAAGCATCTCTTTTTTGGGGAATTTCATTATTCATTTGTTATTCCTCCTGTATTATTTTTTATTTATTCTTCCCCAAAAAAAAATAAAATTATGCATTTTGTAATTCAATACGAATAAAATTTTTAGATGTTAACTTGAAAAAAATGTTGAATTGAAACTCACTTAGAATTTTTGGTTCAGTTGCAAAGTTTTTTAAAAATCGAAAGAGAGAAAAATTATAAGAAGAATTTCTTGGGGTTCAACAGGCATTGTAACAAACAAAAAACATCTATAAAACTAAACAAAATCCTTATTTTATAGATCGGAGTGAAATTTCAATGATTGTTAAAGCGACAGTAAAACTTGAATTAGATGATTCGCAGAAAAACTGGGTTTCCTATGTTAGAGAGCAAGGCGGAGAAGAAGCGGTATTTCACTATTTGGAAGAAGAAGTGCAGAAGAAAATTGAATTAGCTGATTTTGTGGAGATGGAATACAAGGATAAGTGATTTGTTATAAAAACGCTATTTTAATAAAAAAAGAGCTTGTGACAGAAAACAAGCTCTTTCTAAGGGAAATAACATAATTGAGATT
>NZ_JAGDQK010000077.1:0-7786 GCF_017498755.1 Bacillus sp. XF8
AGGTTTCATCTAGTTTCCAAGATAATTGAACGTTTTTATTTTTCTTCTTCCAAATTTGATAGATAAGATTTCCATATCTCATTCTCCTGCTCACACTTTTTCTACAGGTTATCTCAGTTTAGAAATCTTTGCAACAGAACCTATACGAGTATTAAGCTTAAGTCTTGAGATAAAATAAGTACCGTGCTCATCTATCGTATGTAGGTCTTTTAAATCGAAGTATCCTAAATCCCGTATACATACATCGTTTGGTTGAAGAGACGTTAAACAAGTAGAACCATAAGTTTTATCGTTGTGCTTTCCTGATCCTACTACAAAAAAGACCCTCTAAATTTAGAGGGCCATTCCTATCAACAAAACTATATTACTTCGTAAACATTTTCTCAGCTTCATCCATCGCCATTTTGTTTCCTAATGCAGAATAATCAAGCCATGGTTGATCGTGAATAATATATACGTGCTTACCTTTAACAGCTTTTAAATCTTTCCAAATTGCTGTTTCTTGAAGTTGTTTAAATGCCGCTTTTGCTTTGTCATCTCGATTTACGACAACAAAAATTGCATCCGCATCAAAATCAGGTAACGCTTCTTGTGAAATCACTTCGAACGGACGGTTTCCATCAATTTTCTCTACACCGTTTGCAGGTTGTAGTCCTAAGTCTTGGAATAAAATTGGCCCCATCGGTCTTTTCGTACTAAATACACGTAATTCTTTTGCAGTAACGCGAATTGCCATTACTTTTTCGTTATTTCCTAACTCTTTATCTATTAAGCCTTTTACTCGTTTTGTCTGCTCTTCATAGTTTTGAATATATTTTTCTGCTTCTTTCTCACGGTTTACAAGTTTACCTACTTGCTTTAAATGATCTCTCCACGTACCTTTATCTAAGTTGAAAGAATGTGTCTTTGCAATTTTTTCATACTTAGCTAAATCTTTTCCAGCATATTTTTCATCAACATAAATTTCAGATGGTTTTAATTGAAGTAATGCTTCCATGTTCTGGTCTGTTACAACACCGAGCTTCTTCGTATCTTTCAGTTGTTCTTTTGCGTGTGGTAAGAAATCTTTTAAATCTCCACCAATAACAGAACCTACTGGTGTAATTCCTAGTGCTAGTAAATTATTCGTTAAATGAATAGACATAGAAGCAATTTTGGGCTCATTACTTTTCGTCGTTTTTTCAGCTGTCCCTTCATTTGATTTTGTTTGACCGCATGCTGATAATATTAAAATACACATGATACTAAATAAAATAGTAAGTTTCTTTTTCATATGTTCTCCTCTTTGAAGTATTTATTTTGTTTTTATGAGTAAATAAATAAAATACGGTGCTCCTAAAGCCGCTACTACGACTCCAGCTGGGATTGAGCTTGGCTCAAATAAAGAGCGACCAATTGTATCGGCTAGTACTAAAATAATCATCCCAATAATACCGGTTAACGGTAAAGAATGCTCATACGTTGAGCCTACTAATTTTCTTGCAATATGTGAAGATATTAGACCGATAAAACCAATTCCTCCTGCCATTGATACACTAGCGCAAGATAATCCAACCGCTGTAGCTAAAAGTAAAAAGCGCTCTTTTTGTACAGATACGCCAAGTCCTGCTGCTACACTATCACCTAGTGATAAAGCATTTAACGTTTTTGATTTTAGCCACGCATACGGGGCAAGTATAACAATCCAAGGTAATAAAGCTATCACGTGAATCCAATCTCTTCCCCATACGTTACCTACTAACCATCTGGAAGCAAACGTATAAGTCTCGTCATTTAGTTTTAGAGAGAAAAATAATGAAATCGCACTAAAGCCAGCTGAAACTGCAATACCAACGAGAATTAGTCGAATCGGTAACAAACCCTTCGTACGGTCATTTGCAAGTAAAATAATAAGAAGCGCAGCAAGCACTCCACCACCAAACGTAAATAGCGGTATTAAAATCGATGCCTTTTCATTAATAGAATGAAAGAGTGTAACAAAAATAATAAGCCCAAAAGACGCCCCTGAGTGCAATCCGAGAATACCAGGATCTGCGAGTGAATTACGAGATAACCCTTGTAATATTGCACCAGAAGCGCCAAGTCCAATACCCGCTAAGATTGTAATAATAATTCTTGGCATACGATAATCGTATAATACTGTTACACTTTCAAAATCACCGTAACCAAAAAGCGTTTGAATCACTTTCAGCGGCGCAATTCGGAGCGTACCTGTATTTAAACTAATCAAAATAACCGAGATACTTATACATCCGAAAATTGTAGTTCTCATAATAGCTCTCTTCTTATCGGTGTTAAAAATATCTTTCACTTATAACTCCCTCCCAGCTTTACTTGCTATATAGAGGAAAAACGGAACACCAACAAGAGCTACCATAATTCCGACCGCAAGTTCTTTTGGAGGATTTACTGTTCTTGCTCCTAAATCAGCTAAAACTAACAATATAGCTCCTAATAATGCTGACATAGGAATAATAAACCTATAATTCACACCTACTAATTTTCTAGCGATATGTGGAATGACAAGTCCTACAAATCCAATTGAACCAACAGCCGAAACCGAAACACCTGCAAGAATGACTACTGTAACCATTCCAAGTATTCTCGTTCGAATCGTCTTCACTCCTAAATTTGTAGCAACATCATCCCCCATCGATATGAGTGAGATAGATCGTCCTAATGCTATTGCAAAAATAATTGTTACGAGAATAATAGGCACTAAAAACTTCAAGTGGTCCCACTTCACCCCTGCAACACCACCAGCGTACCAAAACGCTAAATCTTGGCTTAAATCATAATAAATTGCTATACCTGAGCTAAGCGAGTGTAAAAACGCTGCCATAACAGCTCCGGCAATCGTTAACCGCATCGGTGTTAATCCGCCTGATGTTGCCGATCCAATAATAAAAATTAGTACTGTACTTAAAACTGCTCCTATAAAAGAAACAATCATTAAATAGGAATACGGCATATGCGGGGAAAAGGCAAAGCTAAGCGCCACGACAAACATTGCCCCAGCATTTATTCCGAGCACGCCTGCATCAGCTAAAGGATTTCTTGTTACTCCTTGCATAACAGCTCCCGCCACTGCAAAAGCAGCACCTACAACTGCTGCACCAATTACTCGCGGAAGTCTTAATTCATAAATAATTTGATGCTGCGTTAATTTCGGATTGTAATCAAAAATCGCTGCCCATACAGTTTGCAAATGAATATCCTTTGCACCGAATGCAATCGCTACAATAGACACAATTAGGCATAAAATTGTTAAGCTCATAAAACATATGAACTTAGCGTGCATCCAACGATTTTTATCCGCATATACAGTGGACTTATGTAACATATTTCATTTCATCCTTTATATTCATTTGTTTTTTATAATAATTTTAAATTTATAATCATTATTGATAATAATTATCATTTTCATTTAGATATTATATCCCCACTTTTTTTAAATGGCAAACTATTTTTTTACTTTGTTAAAATATTAAAATACTGGTTCTGGTGTAAAATTTCAAAATATATGCAACTGATCTAGTAAACTTGGACATACTGATAGTCTAACTCTATAAAAGGGGCATAATCAGTATAGAAAAGTAAAATCTATTCAAGTGGAAACATTATCAACCTGATATTATTTTATTAACCGTAAGATGGTACCTACGGTACAACCTCAGTTTTCGTGATTTAGCCGAAATGATGGAAGAACGAGGATTATCCTTGGCCCATACAACGATTATGCGATGGGTACATCAATATGGTTCGGAGTTTGATAGACGAATCCGACATCACCTCAAACAAACGAATGACTCATGAAGAGTGGACGAAACATATATAAAAGTAAAGGGAAGATGGTGTTATTTTTATCGAGCTGTTGATTCTGAAGGAAACACAATTGACTTTTATTTGAGCACATCTAGAAATCATAAGGCTGCAAAGCGATTTTTCAAGAAAGCTTTGCGGTCTTTTCATGTTTCTAAGCCTCGTGTGATTACAGTTGATAAAAATCTAGCTGTCGCTTTAAAATTAAGTTTAAACAAAAATGTTCGACAATCCCCTATTTAACAGCAAAAGAGAGGAATCCACTTTGAAAAAAGATTAATCAAAGTAGATTCCTCTCTTTTAGGATGAACTTTCTCTTTATAATAGGGAAATATCCCTATTTCCATAAGTAGATATTTCCCTATATACTGACTTTCGTTATCAAAATATCATCACCAGAACTTCCACCATGGCATTTTTTCTCTCTTGCTGCTGCAACTTCTTCATGAAATTCCTTCATTATTCTCTTCGTCTCTTGGGTCTCTCTTAATGTTCTCATACAAAACTGGATATTCCCACCTAAAGAGGCAGGCTGACCGACGAAAGGGCGAGTCCATTTCTGGTACGCCTTTTGACAGCAAAAATGTGAGTATGTCATTACCGTTCCACAGATAGGGCATATAGTTCCTGTTTCTCCCATCTTGTTACCAAATTTCTTGAAATTTTAATTTTAATTTTTTTGTGACTTTTTGTTTTTTTATGTCATTTATATTTTAAATTAAAGAAATAATTTTATTAAAAGTTTGTTCTTTCTTCATCATATGGATCGCTTCTACTCCATAAAGTAAATAACAGTAGTTAATAAGGTCGTTTTTATTTTGCTTTAGGGGAGAAGAAGGGGCATCGCCACATGCCCTCTACTAGTTTAAATGGGAGGAAGTTTTCAAGTGCAAACGAGTGCAGTGACAATTGAGGAAATCTATCAAGAATTATTAGATGGTAGAAGGAGTAGGTTCCCAGCTAATACATGGAAAGAAGATGACAATAGAGAGTTATCTAGAAGAGTAACAAAATATTTAATTGAAACAATTTTAAAGTGGAATGAAGAGGATATTAAACAAAAATGGAATACGCCTTTAATTGTGAAATATCGATTACTTGGTGCACTCAAACATAGTTATGATAATAGTCCCTATAAAATGATTACAGACTTATATCCCAATAGATTTAAAGAGTGGGAATTTGGTATGGCACCTTTAAATTTTTGGACTAAAGAAAAAGCTCTTGAAGTATTAAAATGGACTATTGAAGAAAAAGAACAGTTAAGAGAAGAACAATTACTAAAAGTATATGGAAAAAAATGGTTAAAAGAAAATAAACTCAGTGCGCCATTAGTTATGTACTGGAATGGTAGCCCTTATGCAATGATAAATTCTTTATACCCTAATAAATTTAAAGAATGGGAATTTAGCATGACTCCTAACAAGTTTTGGACCAAAGATAAGGCATTAGCAGCACTAAGATGGACTATTGAAGAGAAAGAAAAATTAACTCCCGCTCAATTATTACAAGTTTACAGTGTGAAATGGCTAACTAATCATAAATTAATCTCTCCTTGTCAGATATTATGGGAGAACAGCCCGTACTTTATGCTAAATGATTTATATCCTGGTCAAAATAAAGAATGGGAATTTAAATTTACACCTACCGGATTTTGGACTGAAAAAAAAGCATTAGAGGCGCTGAAATGGACTATTGAAGAAAAGGAAAAACTAACAGAGGAGCAATTACTATCTACTTACACACAAAGGTGGTTAATAAAACATAAATTATGGACGCCATTAAGAAGATATTGGAATGGTAGTCCATACGAGATGTTAAATGCTTTATATCCGAATCGCTATTCAAAAAATATGTTAAAAGGTTATAAAAATAAATAATGATTTTAAATACATAGGAACAAGCAAAAAAAAATCGCCATCAACCTAACGAAATTAAATACCTCAAAAATGAAGATTTGAATCTTTTAATGAGGACTAAATACGAGATATTTATAAATTTTAAAACGTTAGTTTATGTCTTTTCTGTAGTTATTAATATAAACTGAAGATGTGTTTTCGGAATAATATGAAAACTATTAAAAAGAAATGATGATTATATCCGAAGTCCCACGTATAGTCATAAACTATCAAGTTTAAGATAGAGTTAATAAAAAAGTTGATTTAAACAATTCATAACTTATTAATAGAGAAATTAAAAATTTGATTATAGGAGAGAAATGGTTCTGTTGCAAAGTTGAAAAATAACCAAAAATAATGAGTATACGATACATGTTCTTGTATATTTTATAATGTTTATTCGGAACAATTGTATTTTCATTCTATATTTTTGGGGGCGTTTAATACTTTGCAACAGAACCAGAAATACGAAGTAGTAATCCATCAGAAATTACATTAAGAGTGGGGTGGAAATTTGCACATCCACTTTATGTATATAAGATTGAGATTGTAAAAATAATGGCATTTATAGATGAAAAATCTAACAAAAGTAAGTATTCCTATGCAAAAATTTTTATAAAACCATTTATTTCAAAGGAAAACAATCAAGTACAAGAATTTGAGGAATATGAAATGGATACTGATGTGATAAACAAAGATAAGTGGTTTTTAATTGAAAATATGAAGGGATGAGTTTGGTGGAAACATTAACAACAAATAACGGATTGCCAGAAAAATTGTTATCGGAATGGCACCCTACTAAAAATAATGGTATTAATCCTAATGAATTAACTATTGGAAGCTATGAATATATTTGGTGGAAATGTTCCGAAGGTCATGAGTGGGGCATGAGTATTTACGATAGACAGAAGAAAAAAGAATGTCCAAAATGTTTAAGGATTAGGAAGGCAACAAAGCGAGCGGAAATAAAAGAAGAGCGACGAATCAAAACCTTACAAGAGGTGGATCCTGAATTAGCTAAACAATGGCATCTAACAAAGAATGAAGGTATTACCCCAGATGCTGTTGCATTTGATGAAGGCTGGGTACGTAGATGGTGGCAATGCAAAAGAAATCATGAATGGGAAGAAACGATTGCGAGTAGATATATAAATACAAGTGTTTGCCCATATTGTGCGAATAAGAAGGTATGTGAGGATAACTGTTTAGCAACAGTTTATCCAGAAATAGCAAAGAATTGGTTTGTGCTTGAAAATAGTAGGTACTCTGAAGTTAGGACAGCATATGATGTGATTTATAATTCTTCAGAGGATGCATATTGGATTTGTGAAAAAGGACATACATGGAGAGAAACAATTAGTCAAAGAGTTAAGAATGGAAAAGGGTGTAGAAAGTGTGAATTGTTTCAAAATTCCTTAGCTCTTCTAGATCCTGAATTAGTTAAAGAGTGGCATCCTACTAAAAATGAAGGAGAATATGGAGTTAAGCCTCCTGAGGAAACGAGGATTAATTCTAGCCAAAATGTATGGTGGCTTTGTGGTACATGTGGAAATGAATATAAAGCACAAGTAGGTGCTAGACATAGAAGAGAAACAAAATGTAAAGTTTGTCATCCGCTTCAACCCAAAGGAAGAAATGCTGTTCAAAAAAGAAGAGGGAATTTTGAGGTATATAATGGCATGGAAGATAGACGTGTTATTTTTGAAAATCAGTTAAAAGAAAAAATAAAGCGTAAAGAAAATGAATGAATTTAAAAATAGAATCGTCATATAAAAAAGGCCGGATATTGCATTAAGGATAACTTTGCCCATCCCCGAAAAAGGGGAATAAGACAGAAAACACCAATTGTATGTTGAATAGAAAATAGGGTTCTGGTGCAAATATATGAAGAAGAGCATAGATGATAGTAGATTCTTAACGGAATCGTATTTTATGCTATAAGTCCAAACATTCGGTGGATGAACTCTTTCTGATTTTGGACAGACGGATTGATATTATCCCCTTAAGGTAGACAGTGTAAAAAGACCATGAATAAACATGGATGTTACACTTTTACTTGGAGGGGA
>NZ_JAGDQK010000078.1:0-6513 GCF_017498755.1 Bacillus sp. XF8
CCCTCCAAGTAAAAGTGTAACATCCATGTTTATTCATGGTCTTTTTACACTGTCTACCTTAAGGGGATAATATCAGGGTAAGACCAAATCGCTTTGCAGCCTTTTGGTTTCTTGCTTTGCTTAGGTAAAAATCGATGGTACTTCCTCTCGAATCAACAGCACGATACAGGTATATCCATTGACCTTTTACTTTGATATATGTTTCATCGACTCTTCAGGAGTCATTTGTTTGTTTAAGGTGACGTCGGATTCGTTTGTCCAATTCAGGACCGTACTGATGCACCCAACGCATAATCGTTGTATGAGAAATGAATAAGCCTCATTCCTCCATCGTTTCCACTAAATCACGAAAACTGAGGTTGTACCGTAGGTACCATCTTACCGTTAACAAAATAATATCAGGCTGATAATGCTTCCATTTGAACTCATTTTCCTTTTCCATACTGATCACGCACCTTTTTTAGAGTAATATTATCAGTATGTCCAAGTTTAAGAGATTACTTGCAAGAGCTTTAGAGTTTTTGCACCAGAGCCCAACATTTGATATTGACTCATATATCTCACCATCCATATAGATTTCTAGGTTCTCTAGATACATATGATTGTGATACCATATTTCGAATTTGTACCAGAAAAATTACAATATAGAAGCATTTAGAAAAAAAGAAATCCACCCTTTCTGGTATTATTTTATTAATCCGTTAAGCAACAAAAAAGTTGTTTAATTTACCATAAAGTCGTTTAAACATGGATTTAATAAAGATTAGGAGGAACAAATGATCAGTAAACTAAATCAAGTTATAAAATGTTTCCCTTGCCTGTCCTCTATTGAAGCTAAGGAATGGAATAGAACTGATATTTCTATAGTACAAGTTCCAACCACTCCTGTAGCTTTTGCAAGGGGGCATCGCTTACACCATGCTATTTTTATTTTGGATGGCTGTGTACGCATTTATAGGGTTGGAGAAAATGGCAGGGAGATAACCCTCTATCGGGTTCAGAGCGGCGGCGTTTGTTTAATGATGATAGCTAGCATATTGGGTGATTTAGATTATGAGGCTTTTGCCGCAGTCGAAAGTGATGTTGAAGCCTTAATCATACCGGCCGAAACTTTTCGGAACTGGATACATACATACGATTCGTTAAGCAGATTTATATACGGATTATTTATTCGTAAAATGTCAACTGTGACTCAGCTTGTAGAAGAGATTGCTTTTAAAGGGATAGACGATCGGATTGCAGATTATCTCATTAAACATACCTCTCTGTATTCCGACGAGATAATCATAACCCACGAGAAGTTGTCTATTGAGTTAGGTACAGCACGGGAAGTTGTTAGCCGAACACTAAAGAAGTTCGAGAAGGAGGGACTTCTTACTTTACATCGCGGAAAAATCGTAAACATCCAACGAAAGGCTCTACAACAAAAATTTAGCCGTTTTCTGTGATATAGTTACAGAAATCCTCCTCTTTCAGATTATATGATAATGGGGACAATATTCATTAAGGAAGGAAGATCCCCATGGAAAATCTAAACGGTCTTTACAAAGGAGACGATATTCTTTATCGAAATTCTTATTTAAAACGAATTAATGAGCTTATAAAAATGGCACCAGCATCCTCAAAAGCTTTTTTAACATTTGAGAAGGAAGCGTTTGTATCTGGATTAATACCAACGAAAACAAAGGAACTTATTGCGATTGCGGTGGCTCATACGACTGGTTGTCCCTATTGTATTGATGTTCATGTAAACAAGTATAAGAAATATGGGGGAACTATGGAAGAGGTTTTGGAGGCAATTATCGTTGCATCTGCAGTAAAAGCCGGAGCAGCCTTGAGTCACGGTGTAAATGCCTTAAATGCGTATGAGAAAAACAATATGCTATAGTATATAGTGAAGTATCTTACATTAAAAATTAAATGTAGTGTAGTGTTTCTAAAATAAACTATAGTCATTAAACATAGCAAAAATCCCTGATTTCAATCAAAAAGCAGGGATTTTTTCCATTTTAATGCACTTAGGGAAATGAATAAACTATTATTGCTTATTCATAAAAAGCCCGTTAGAACATTAACGTTGCACCCTATGTAATTGGTCCTATCGACTTGAAATTACCTCGTATATTTTATCTCCAACTTTAGATACTGATAGTGTGCCATCCACAATGATGTCCGAATTCGGTTTAATGGTCTTTAGCATTTCAAGATAGCCCCGCCTACCTTGTGAAATGTAGTTTTCCATTTCAATCAAAATACTTTCATTAGAACTATTTCTAAAATCTCTTATTACTCGACGTGCCATTGCAATATCTAATGGAGTATCAATAAACACAGTTAAATCAATCAATTTACTTGTTTTAGAGTGTTTATAAGCAAACGGAAAATCAAGCAAAATGTAATCTAAAGGTTCAGAGAGTAATCCTTTTAAATCTCTAATTAAGGGAGCTAAGTTCCATTCGTCATAATTAGCTCCCTTATCAACCCAATCAATAATGTCATTAGGAACATCAAAATCATAGTCATCAAAAAATAGTGTTTTAGAATTATGTAATCTTTCGTTTAAATGTTTTGCAATTGTTGATTTCCCTCCACCAGAGACTCCAGCAATGGCAATAACAAGTGGTAGCTTTTCTTTATTCATAACATTCGCCCCTATTTTTAAATGGTCTTCTTTTAGAAACCTGCCCCGTTATTTCAATAACATAGGTTCTTGTACTTCTTCTAATTCATATACTTCATCCCACTCTATTCCACAAGCTGCCGCATGTATTTTAGGATCGTATTTCTGGCCACTTTTTAAAATTGTATAGATTAAATTTGCAATTTTACCACAAAGATGACCAATTGCCTTTTTCTTTACCATGCCTTCTTCTACTTTACGATCATAATATGCTTTGAAGACAGTTGGTTTTCGTTTTCCATTTGCTAACATCATCATAGACATCTGATAAAGTACTCGCCGTGCATCTCGAACGCCACTATATGTTTGTTTTGTTGAGCGAACTGAAGTCCCAGATTGTGAATTTTCAGCTGATACACCTAGGTATTTCTTAAATTCTTTGTATGTATTAAATCGGTCTATATCGCCAATAACACCGATTAGGGTACAAGCAATATTTTCACTTACAAAGGGAAAAGAAAGAAGTAACTCCGTATATGGATGTGAGTCGATTCCTTTTTCGGGATTTCTCCAAAGGAGATTATGAATTTCCATATCAATAAGATTAATACTTCCTTCAAGCCGTAAGGCTTCTTCTATGACCCATTTCTGCCTTCCCACTAGGTGTTCTACGGGTACTGCCACTGTATGGGGCATAATTTCAGATAGTGTTTTAGCAGCTTTTTTTGCCACATTCTTAGCTCCTGCTTTAGAAATTGCTTTATACAGTTCATCTTCCGATGATTTCTTCATGTGAAGGCCCGTAGGGTATTCTAATACTAATTTCATTACCGAAGAAGTACCCAGTTTTTTAAATGCTTTATTTAAGTCTGGGTGTGTTACTTTTAATAATTGTTGAACTTGATTTTTTCTTCGAGTTAACTGAACGTTTAAATACCATCGATCTCGCATGACCGTCCGAAATAGGGATTGTAAGACAGTTTGAGGTTTTATTAAAGTAACTCCCTGCATGTGAGGATGGAGCTGTTTATGCCATCCCATATAGGACATTACTTTGGCATCCATTGAATCTGATTTCTCTGAGATACCTAAATTATTCTTGCGAAATTCACCAACTGCTTTATTCTCCACTTGAAAGAGTTGATATCCTTCATTCAATAACACTTGCTGAACTAAATAAGAATAATGTCCACCAGTGGGTTCTAAAAGGATTAGGAAATCATCCCTGGTGATATTAAATTGTTTTTCTATTTGTTTTAAAGCCTTTAAAAACTCTGCGATTCCTGCGCTATCGGAATTAAATTTCATCGTTTTTGTTCGTTTCCAGGCAATTCCTTTAGGGTCTAAAAAAGCATCAAATTTAATACAAGAAGCTACATGAAAACTAGCCCCAATATCTATCCCAACATAAAACTGATAAAACTTACGAATATCTTGAGCTTTATCATCCGAATGATTCCCATAACTAAAAGGAGTAATCGTATTTTCCATAATTTCCCCTCCGAAAAGTAAGCAGTATGATTATATCTGACCATCCAAGTTTCTGTTAGAGCTTAAGCCCAATGTAGCATGTTAGGATTATATCACCAGATATTTAATCTCAGATTTAACAAAAGAGTCTAGACTCACTAGCTCCATACACTTTTAGAGTTTCAACTGCACACTATTCACTATATTTATTTTAAATTCTCTCTATATAGTCTATTAAACAGGAGTATTCGACATTAACCATAATATTCCTTTTAAAAAAATAAAAAACCTGTCGAGTTGACAGGGTTATCCGTTGTTTTATATTAAAATTAATGTGCAGTGCCATCTTTCTAATTGAATGGAGTGCCTCACATCAATATTAGAGGTCTATGAAAATAGCCCCAGTCCAGTTATGGTCGGAACCACCTAAAGGTCACTGCACAATTATATAATATCGTATCTAGTAAGAGAAATAAACCAATGTCCTCAAACAACTATCAAAGTTTCTATAAAGAACTCACGTTTAATTTAAAGGTACACTGGTTCTCCTTAAATTATATATTAATTATTCTCCTAATTCATTATTATTCATCTTACAACTATAAATTATAGACTTAATTCAGTAGCATGTAGTCTATAAAAAAAGTACATTCTTTTCTTAAAGCACTACAGAAACAACTATATTTTAACCCCGTCCTAAATTTAGAACGAGGTTATGCTTGTTTTAGGTTTTAAAATTTAATAGCTTTATTGTCTTTTTACAGGTGTACCGCCAGCATTTTGGAAAATAACCACGTTAAGTAAATTTCGACAAACAAAGAACCAGAATTACAAAATTAAAGACCACTTGCAGAAATCTGTGGTCTTTTTCTTATTTCATTTTGGACGGATATTTCCAATCCTGTTTTTTCTTAGTAACAGTTGAAGGAATTTCTCTTTTTTGATTTTGCTTTTCTATATTTTTTAACGATGTATGCATTTGTTCTACTTGCTCTTTTACTTCTTTTAGTTCCAGTTTCATTTCCATAAGTAACCGTAAAATAGCATCTCCTTTATTCATTACAACATACTCCCTTCGTTTTCTGTCATTTCTTTTTTATAAGCTGAATTTGAAAAATATCTGATTCCTTTATACCTAGAACTCGCATTTCATCTTTAAACGTTCTCCATGATTCAACATTAATGGATTTTGTACTTCTATCCCTTAATGTGTACACTCTCATGTACTGTAGCTTCTGTTTCTTATTTCTTTCCACACGGTCTTCCCCCGTTATTTTTGATTGATGTAATCATAATACCTTTTTAACGAAAGTTTAGATTTAAAACCTACCTGTTTTATTATTTTGGACTCTGAAACTTGATGTTCAATAAGTCTTAAGATGAACGTGTTCCGTAAATGTTGCGCTGAAATACCTTTACGTAAATTTGCTCGAGCAACTTCAAGTCGAATCATCTTTTGAACAGCAATTTCTGTTAAAGCTTTTGGTGCATCATTTTCATATACCCAACGAAATGTATTTCGAGTATAATCGAATGCCACAAATAGTGGATCAGTACTATGATATTTTGGACGAACAGGTTCAGGTATGATTTTATAATAGCTAAATAATCGCTTTTTATCATCTTCACTTAATACAATCTCTCTTTCTATCCCTGTTATTCCTGGAACTGTGAGAGTATTATTCTCAAAATGAACATGCTTCATTTGTAATCCCACAAGCTCTTGTAGTGATAGTCCATAGTTCAGAAGTAAATGTACAATAGAAATGTTTCGATCCTGTAGTATTGGACGAACAGAACGTTGTTTCTCCGTTAATCCTTCCAATGAAGTTAAAATATAGTTTAACCTTTTTTCTTCTTTTTTCGAGATAAAGTCCTCATCACGCAGCGCACGATTGGGTTGAATACTCAATTGCATCTCTTCTAACGGGTTTGGCAGTTGTAAATACTGATACAGTCTATTTAAGACAATATAGACACGATGCATTGTTTTATCAGAGTACTGACGTTGCTGTTTTAAATCATAGAAATACGCTTCATAATCCTTTGTACCAAGCTTCGTCCATATATTATGTTGTGGGAGTTTTTTTAATTTTTGCAACCAATGGCCAAAATCTTCAATATCATAAACATATCGTTTAATTGTAGAAGGTTTTCTACCTTTATTTAATAAAAAAGAAGCAAAATGTTGTACTGTATCTTGGAATTCTTTTGTTGGCATAACTTTATCATCCTAATTTTTCTTTTAGTATATCAAATTTTACACATATTCTACCTACCTATTCATCTACTAAAAAATATGCAAAAAAAAGATAAGACCAGGAATGGTCTTACCCCCGTCAAGTGGACAGCTGTAAAAAAAGACTATGCAGCCATCGAGATTCGATATTCAATCGGAGCTCGATGGTTAAGCCTTTTTTGGA
>NZ_JAGDQK010000079.1:0-6122 GCF_017498755.1 Bacillus sp. XF8
CGATTACTTACTATTGCATAAAATTTGATTGTACTGAATTTGACTTTTTATCTGTTAAAGAACTTTGCAACAGAACCGTTTATAGTCTATTTGTTTTTGTTTATTCTTATCAGGATTCATTAGTTCTTCGCCACGCTTCCCTAAAAATTTTCGTATTTATAGGGAAGCGTGTAGAGCCTTGCTATAAGGGGGCACCATATCATTTCGAGAAAATTGTACGCTAAGGAGTTTAAAAAGGTTGTGTGGATTTAATAAACGTTTATAAATAAAATTCTAAATATCTAATTATAATAGGTGAAAAAGACGATCAATAGTTGGGGTACGGAAATGATTCGAATTTACATTCTTTCTCAATACATATTATAGATAAATAAAGTAAAATATGGGCTGAGGGTATGTCTCATGTTGTGTTAATCCTAACAATAACTAAGGATACATAATATGCTTTCATACCCGTGAACTACTCACCACTTAGCTGACGCTTGAAGTGGGAGCTTCTTGGGAAGTAAATGCTTTTACTAGCCACTTATGTTTACCAAGCTAACAGGGTAGTCCCTACCCTAAAAATAATATTTGTACGTTGGACTCGTCTACGCTACTTACTTCACTTGGTTTTCGCATAGTTCAGTAGCGTAGGTGATAGAACGTTGAAGATTTTACGTTGTAGACGAATTTCCTACAACAACCTCATATCTTCAGTTTTCAAAGAGCAATCTGCACAAGTGTATTCTAACATTTCAGATAATTATTTTACAAACACTTTGGCGTAAGCCAACCGAAATTCATCTCCCACTTATCGTTGGGCTACGCCCTTCACACGATTGAAGTGAGAGAATTCTTTTCGGAAACCTAGTTAAATGGCTCAAATTGTTGATATTGATAGATACCTTTGTACTGGGGCTTTAATCTATATGAGTGAGGGCCTTTTCCCTAAGCCTAGGAGGTAAGGAACAGTAAACAGCCACCTATACAATATGAATAGAGGAGAGGAATGCCTTATGAAAATACTTAGTCAAATTACATTTGCAAGTCTGGCCCTTTTAATAACTGGAAGTTCCCTGCTCTACACATCGCCAACCTCAATTGTAAAAGCAGAGCCCACTCAAAATGTATCTAGTTCGTTACAAACAAGCGCTCAACGAGATCATAATTCTGTCAAGCAAGCAATGCGGGATACATTGCAACTTGGATACCCGGGGATACTTGCTAAAACTTCTGAGGGTGGAAAAACGTGGGGTTATGCCGCTGGGGGAGCATATTGATAAGATAACTTATGTAAACTAACAAAAAGTTGGCTATAATTTTAAGCTCCTGTCATAAGATTGTAGATAATTGACATCTAAATTACTCATTTTGATTGCCTCCATATAATTTGAATGGTTAACTATTTAAGGATAAAATAATTACAGTATGTTCCTTGTATTAATTTTGCCCTATTGCTTAACAAACATTAATACTTCTATTTTATTTAATCCCCATTTTAAATTTAAAGATATCAATTGCTTCAACTGCTTTACTATATCCTCCAGCGTTTTTCAAAGAACCTCCAATTTTATAACTATTTTCTGAATATATATCATTCGATAGTACATGCATTGCTGTATTACGTAATACCTCTGGAATAAGATTCTTACGGCTTAATTGTATACCGGCTTTTAATTCTTCTATCCTTTGAGCTACTATAGGCTGATCTCCCATAACTGGTATAACTACCATAGGAACACCAAAATATAAGCTTTCACTAGAACTATTCATTCCTCCATGCGTAATAAAAAGATTAGCTTGTTTCAATACTTCCAACTGAGGGACGTAATTATACACTCTAAAATTAGAGGGGATATTGTTCAATTCACTGATATCAATATGTTTTCCGACTGACAGTATGATGGTAGCAGGAGTATTTTTAAATGCTTCAAAGCATGTATAATAGAAATCCAGTTGTTGATTAAATACAGTTCCCATAGAAATAAAAATGAGTCTATCAACTTTCTTTTGTTTGAAGGATATATTTTGTACATCTTGACGTGGTGGGATAGAGGGACCAACAAAAATGTAAGAATCATCAAATTCTTCTACATCCGGTTGGAAAAATTTAGATGTATATACGATCGTAATATTTCCAGGGCATGTCATTACATTTTGTTTTTCATTCATAGAAATGCCATATATCTCTTGCCACTTTTCTAAAATATTCATAGCTTCTTGATAAAAGGATGCTTTTTTGTCTCCTTCGTTTTGATTTTTCATTAGAGCAGTAAATAATTTTTTGGTAACTGCAAATGTTGTACATGACGAAATCTTAGGTAATTTTAGTGCTTCAGCCACAATCCATCCTACTGCGAAATTATTATCATATATTACATAATCGTATTCTTCTTCCTTTATCTCTTCTAGGATTATCTTTATTATGTTGTCCATAGATTTTACCATGTGTAATAATAGTTCATGGGGATTTGTTTTTCCATTCATTCTTTCTATCATGTCTATCTGTACCAAGAAATTTTCATATGGACGAAACGAAGCCCCTGTTTTCTCGATCTTCCTTCTATACTCTTCCGTACAATAGTAAATAACATCTTCTCCTCTTCTTATTAGTTCTTCAACAAGAGCAAGAGTTGGATTAACATGTCCTTCTCCTGGAAAATTAAACATTAGAACTTTTGCCATATTTTTGTTCCTCCCCTATAAAATACTAATCTTATTAAGATTGTATCGATGTTTGAATTAAAGACAAGGATTTTCTTTCTAAACAAATTCCTCACTAAGTATTCCTATAATCAAGGCAATTGCTCTTTTCATTTTAATAAGATTACTTGTGCTATTAAATGTAATAAACGATTAAGAAAGAAAATTGATATAAAGATAACATTTAATACATGGTACTCACGATAGGGTTCTGGTGCAAAAATTTCAGGACAATTGCAATGAATCTATAAATCTTGGACATACTGATACTATTACTCTAGAAAGGGTCGCAATTGGTATGGAAAATGAAAATGTATTCAAATGGAAGCATTATCAGCCTGATATTATTTTGTTGGTTCTGTTGCAAAGTTTCCGAAGACATAAAGAGATGGGGAATATTGTGGACCAATTTTATGAAACTATTAATAATTCATGTAATGCGTTATACGTCGAAAAAACGAAGTTTGGTTGAAGACTTCGTTTTTGTTTGTATATAGCATGAACAGTTTCTATACCTTTAATAGTTCGTGAGGCATGGCGAAGACTTTGAAATCCTAAAGAACGGGAGAATCGACGTTTCACATGTCGGTGATCTTGCTCAATGATATTATTGAGGTACTTGATTGTACGATGAAAGGTATTTTTGTAAAGACCTATCTCCTTTAATTTTTTGAATGCGGAAGCTAAAGAAGGGGCCTTATCTGTCGTCAGAACCGTTGGTTCTCCAAAAGTTCGAACAAGTCTTTTCATAAAAGCATATGCTGCTTGTGTGTCCCGTTTTTGACGAAGTTGAATATCGAGTGTTTGTCCCTCTTTATCAATTGCTCGATATAAATAACACCATTTCCCTTTCACCTTGATATAGGTTTCATCCAAACGCCAAGATAACAATGTGTTTTTGTTTTTCTTCTTCCAAATGTGATAGATAAGATTTCCATATTCATGAACCCAGCGCATGATAGTTGTTGGATGAATAGAAATACCACGTTTTTTGAGAATTTCAGACACATCGCGATAACTTAAAGAAAAACGACAATAGTAGCCAACGGCTATTAAAATAATATCCTTCTTGAACTGTTTCCCTTTAAAATATCCCATCTGTGATTCTCCTCGTTTTCTTTTTCGAAAGTGTAGCTTAGTTTAGAAAACTTTGCAACAGAACCGTTTTGTCAATGAAGCGTTTGCTATATCTTCGCTTAACCAAACACAAAGAGCTACTAAATCTTGTGCACAATATTTACTTTTTCGTTGAACAAATCCTATCTTTCTAGCTAATTGCTCTAAATCATCAGGTGACATATATCGTTGTAACTCTTTAGAAAACAATTCTAGTTCATCAAAAACCGATAAGTTCATATCAAAAACGCCATCCTTTCCTATGATTCTACAGAAAGAATAGCGTATTTTTTCATTTTAAGGAAATTTAGTTTTGTTAGCTTGATAGCGATGTGGCAGGATCCCATATCCATCAGCTTAATAACTTACTCTAAAAATTTTTTTAGAGTAAGTTATTTTTTGACCAAAAGGTATATTTTTAAATATAAAAACTATGACAAAATTTTTCTGGTTTCCCTTTTTTCCTACTTGCTAAATTCAGCAAGTAAAATATTTTTAAAAGGATTAGGACTGTCAGTTCTACCCAAACTATTCCAATTGACGACCAACGTATGCTTGCCTCCAAGTTTACCTCCAACAAGAGTAGTAAACCCTAGAATGCCACCTGTGTGTCCCCATATCGAGACACCGCTTGGAAGCTTAGTTTCATAGATTCCAAGACCATATCCATCGATTCCTTCTTTTCCTGTAGGAACTGTAGTAAGCATTTGTTTTAGTTGCTTTTCTTTCAGTAATTTGCCACCGAGCAAGTAAGAGAAGAATTTGTTTAAGTCGTCAGCAGTAGAAATCATATCTCCAGCAGAGCTACCTGCACTTGGGTTATAATAAGTAACGTCTTTTAGCTCACTTGCTCCGTCTGGTTGGACATATCCACGGGCATGGTTGGTGCCTGGAATAACGCTTGAATTGCCAGGTAGGAATGTATTCGACAATTCAAGCGGTTCAATAATCCGATTTTCAATCTCTTCCGCATAGCTGTTTCTGGTTACTTTTTCAATAAGAATACCCAGTAATACATATCCTGTGTTTGAATAAGACCATCCGTCTCCTGGGGAAAAGTCTGGGGGCAGAGAAATCCCCATCTTCACTAACTCTTCAGCCGTATACGATTTTTTTGTATCCGTAAAATCAGCGTCTTTTGACCTTGAGTATTCAGCGATACCACTTGTATGGTTCAATATGTGCCGAATAGTAATCTTGTTACCATCATATCCATTTCCTTGAATAATACCAGGCAACCATTTTTCGATGTAGTCGTCTAGATTCAGGCGATTCTCTCCAGCTAATTGAAGTATAACCGTTGCGGTGAACGTCTTCGTCACACTCCCAATGCGAAAGCGAAAATCTGTTTTCATTGGTTTCTTGGTTCTCAGATCCGCTATCCCAGCGGCATACCCCCACGTTTTTCCACCCTCAGAAGTTTTAGCAAGTATCCCCGGGTATCCAAGTTGCAATGTATCCCGCATTGCTTGCTTGACGGAAGTACGATCTCGTTGAGTATTTGTTTGTAACGAACTAGATACATTTTGAGTGGGCTCTGCTTTTACAATTGAGGTTGGTGTTGTATATAACAGGGAACTTCCAGCTATTAAAAGGGCCAGACTTGCACAAGTAATTTGACTACGTATTTTCATAAGGCATTCCTCTCCTCTATTCATATTGTATAAGTGTTTGCTTACTGTTCCTTACTTCCTGACAAGACTTAGGGAAAGGCCCTCACGCATATAGATTAAAGCCCCAGTACAAAGGTATCTATCAATACCAACAATTTGAGCCATTTAAATCTCCATCCCTTCTATAACAAAATTATTCAAAGGTATGAAAGCATATTATGTACCCTTAGTTATTGTTAGGATTAACACAACATGAGACATAACCCCAACCCATATTTTACTTTATTTATCCATAATATGTATTGAGAAAGAATGTAAATTCGAATCCTTTCCGTACCTCAGCTATTGATCGTTTTTTTCACCTATTATAATTAGTTATTTAGAATTTCATAATAAAAAACTGTAAAAAAATTAACGAGTCCCTTAACGAACAGGAAGTGGTTGAAAAATATGTCTATAGCACAATTTTCTTTTTTTGATATGGTGACCCCATCGCCATCAAGCTAAGGTTTTGAAGTACCCACTAAATGAAATTTTTCTTTCTCTACAGTTAGTTATTTTGAGAAGTCAGCTCATTTTTTGTTTTTGGGGTGTTTACTTTTCTTAAGTTGATGGATGTGTGGTGCTACCCCATCGCTATCAAGCTAAGCTCATACAACGTCACTTATAGTAGAGGTTATTTCTTTTTTTCTAGAGGATACATGTAGG
>NZ_JAGDQK010000008.1:0-445 GCF_017498755.1 Bacillus sp. XF8
CGGTGACACTATATTATTAGGTTTCATCTTATTAATTTGTGGGGCAATTAACTCGCTTCCTTTTTTTATTACATCTGAAATTTTATAGTCTTTTTTAGGTTTAATTGGTGGTTGGGGTGGCTGTGGTAATATATTCACTGAAAACTTTGTACTTTCTTTTTCCACAGGCTTCTCTACCTTTTCTATAACTGGTGGCTTTTCAATTACAGCTGGTTTTTCAACGGCAGGAGGCTTTTGAATAGGTACCTCTTTTTGAATCGGTTTTTCTTTTTGTATTGGTACTTCTTTCTGAATCGGTTTTTCTTTTTGTATTGGTACTTCTTTCTGAATCGGCTTTTCTTTTTGTATTGGCACTTCTTTCTGAATCAGCTTTTCTTTTTGTATTGGCACTTCTTTCTGAATCAGCTTTTCTTTTTGTATTGGCACTTCTTTCTGAATCAGCTTT
>NZ_JAGDQK010000080.1:0-5998 GCF_017498755.1 Bacillus sp. XF8
GCCAAGTAAACACAAGGATTCCCCCTTGTCCTCGCTACCGATAATAGGACGTTATGTTAATTAGAATTGTATAGATTATACATCATAGATATTTGTATCTTAAATTATATATTGTTATTATATACTGGTTAATTTAGGAAAATACAGGAGGGAAAACATGGATTTAATTAAAGAAATGACTTTATTAAAATATCAATTTAGACTTATGCAAAGTATGATTCAATCAGATGAGTTCCCATTTTATAACTTTGTTATAGATTGGGAACTTGAAGAAGAACAAGTAAAGGTTTTAACAAAAATTTTAATTGTATTTCATGATCGATTAACTAAAGAAGAAGTTTCGATTTTTGGACAAAATGATCATTTGTTTTCTAAATTTAAACTTCCTTTAGATATGCTATACAGCTCCCAAAAACCTAATTTAGATGAGTTTAAACTATATATCACTAAGATTTTTTATCAAGAATTTGAATTGAAATACTTATTATTAAATTTAAAAAAACAATGTATTTTTGTGAATGTCTGTGATCATCTCTTAGAGCAATTACAAATTAGTAATAACATTTAATTCTGTAAATAGAAGAGCCCTTCAATTAAGTAATCTGAAGGGCTCTTGGTAATTTCCTAAATACATTGACTTCCGCTAACGAAAATTATGTGAATAAGCTGTCCATATGGACAGCTTATTTTTTTATTTAGCATGATTTTGTTCTTGTCTTTTGGTCTGAAATTTGCTTTTTGGCTAGAGTGCTGGCTCGTCGTGTGGGGGCGAAACCCCACCTATTACGTATCTATTTTTCGAATAAGAACTATTTTGGAACGAATGATCTAAGCGGTTCGGCTCGTATACTTGCTAGTCCAAGTTGAGAACCATTGCTTTGCTTTTTGTCTGTCGGCTTGGCGATAAAAGCACACGAGCCGAAAAAAGTTTTGCAAGGACAATATCAAAAAGAAAAGGCGTTAGCCTTTAGGTGAGGATCAACGAACCGACTTTTTAATTTTGAGGGTGGAGATTTTTGAGTGGGTTTCTCAAAAATACGACCCGTTCCTTGCGGAACTTTTAGCTTTATATATAAGAGTGAGAAGAACAAAGTGAAAAAAGTCAGTAATATCAAGGGTTTATAAGGGATAGGGTGTGGGAAAATTCCCACACATGTGTTGCTAAATTCCCACACCTAAAAAATGGAAAAATAATAAAAAAAAAAGATGTCAATAACAAATGACATCTAAAATAAATAAATCGGTAAGTTATGTTTTTTCTTATCTCCAGCTATTTTAAAATTTCTAAGAGACTTCTTAAAAATCTTCATAGTAGCCTTATCTACCCCATCTTTAGGAGAACAACATAAAACATTAGGATTCACAAACCAAGTACGAGAACTACAAATGCGACCATCTTCAGTTGTCATTCCAACTTCTGCAACTGCTAAAACACCTTTTTCCAATAAACCATTCATTAAATGAGAAAGATTACTTCTATCTTTTCCTAACTTCCTTGCTAAATAACTTGGCGTAGCTGCATCTGCATCTACTTCCTCAGAATCTTCATTTGAGCATTCAATTAAAATATTAGTTTTAAACTCTATATACGGTGTTAAATCGATTAGAAAAGCTTTTTCAGCATTTGTCAGATACCCCGTTTTACATAAATAATTAATATTATCAGTAATTATCTGCACAAATCTCACCCGATCCGTAGGTTTTTTCTTTTTACCAATGAAGTATTCTTCTCCACCAGACATTTTGCTTAATACTTGTAACATCATGGCTCTTTCTTCTTCAGAAAGTCCACCACTATTTTCAAGTTTTTCATAAATGCTATTAATCTTGCTATCTCTTTCTTTTGCTTTTTTTTCAGCTTGTCCAAAATCAATAATTTTTTTGGTCATATCTAAGTTAATTCCTCCTTAATTGAGGGAATCAACAAAAATACCTATTTTTTGCTATTTGATTATAAATCAAATTATGATAATCTATAATCAGATAAGTGAATTTTAGGTATTTTCGTAGAATACCCTATGAAAAGAGTCATGTTCCCGCATGGCTCTTTTTTTCATTCTATCATGTTTTTAACAACCTTAAAGATAAAAACGAAGTTTCCCTATTTTTTTTTACCGTTTCATGTCAAATCCTCGTTGTTTATTTATTTCCCTCTTATGTTCACGTTCAAATTGATTATCTACTCCCTTGCTATCCAATTCATTTTTAATAATCCCTCTAAACACCTTAAATTGCTCTTTAAGAACTTTTTTCGTTTGTGCATATAAAACTCTTATATTCGTCTGTAAACCCTTTATATGAGCTCTTAATGAGCTAATTTCTCTATTTAATACACCAACTTCTTTTTGCAACTGACTTTTTTCTTGTTTCAATGTTCGATTTTCTTTCATCCACGCCTCTGCATGCACTTTTAAACTTTCATTCTCTTTCACAAAATCTGTTTCTCTCAAACGCTCATAATCTTTTTTAATAGTAACGGCTGCATTCACTTGTTTTATTACTTCTTGATATTGTTCTGGTGATAACACATAATTCCTTGTCTGTTTCTTTGTGACTTCAGCTTTTCCAAACATTTTATATTGTACTTCTGTTATTACTTCTCTATGCAAAAATGGAATTTTAACAGGTTCATTTGGTACTTGATCCTTAGCACTATCTAATTCTTTTTGCATTTGTTCTACTCTTTTTTCTAACTCTACATGACGCTTGCTAATTAACTGCAGCTTTTCACTTTCACTCTCTACTTGTTGTTTCACTATCTCTAATTCTTTGTACTTATCAACGACATCACTTTCCAAACTCTTTTTCGCTACTTGTAATTCATTTGTTTTCTCTTCAACATTTTTTAAATGATGATCAATCGTTTGTAACTGCGTTTCTTTTTCTTGTACTTGATTCTCAACAAGTGATTTTGTTTCTGCATATTCCTTGTATTGACGGACTTTCATGTATTTATGTGAACCTACATTGGCACGTTCAAAATTCGGAATGTATTCTTTCGCTAATTGTTCAATATAAGCCGTTTCTAATTCTCTCCAATGCGCAATTAACTTTCTCCCTGTTCCTTGTACACCTTGTTGTTGCAAAGCTCTATCCATTCCGACACGCCTCGTTAACCCTCGACTACTTTCGAAATTCGGTACATAGTTAATATGTAAATGGGGATTCGCTTCATCATCATGTAAAACCATGTTATAGACTGCTAGATTTGGATTCCGCTCTTGAAACGCCTCAGCATAGCGCTTCAGTGCTTCCTTTTTGGCTTCCCTATATTTCGAGTCGTCTTTACCTTCCCCAATCGCCACGACTAATTCTCGTTGCTCATGTGTCTTATCATCTTTACGAATTTTTTCATAATAATCATCAATCTTACGGTCATTTCGTTTTTGTTTCTCGTTATACTTGTCTACTCCTTCCTGAAAGACATCCTTGTATACACTTCGGATGTCCTTTTGAACAAAGTAGATATTCTCTTCTAACCTGGATGGATCTATACCAAGATTCCCATGAATATTTTCCCTGTTATTATGGCTTAATGAACTTTGGTGAGATTGATTAAATGAGATAGAGAACAACATAAAGCGCCACCACTTCCCCTAGATTAATTGATACAATAAGTCTAGCAAGGCGACGAAATTGTGTCAATTAACGTAACCCTATACGTATTTTGACGCTATCGCATCAAAATCGATAGGGGTCTGCGACGCTTTTCGGCATTGCCGAGCCACGTTTAAACGTCGCAAAACCAAACCTTGGGCTTTGCCCAAACCCACTGGGGAAATCTTCCCCAGACCCCATCTAATAAACTCCCCCAACCCCCTCATTTTTTGAGGGGGCTCCCTCGCCGGTAGGCAGGGTCAAAAGGTACCTTTTGACAACCACAAGAGGGTCTGGGCGTAGTGGGTCTGTCAACTCCTTAATGCTCCTTCACTTCACTATCGTTTCGTTTTGTCCGCTTACCGTTGACAGACACGAGAAAATATTTTTTCATTAATATAAATAAATATTCATGCTACTATATTCTTAATAATTACATAAGGAGTTTCAATTAAATGAACACGAAAAAAATAGTGTTAGGAATATTGTTTATATTTGTAATTATGTGTATCTATTTTTTTTTTATAGAACCTGAAGAAAAAATAAAACTAACTTCTGATACAATTTCAAAGATAAAATATCTAGAAACAGATTCAGTTGCTGAAGGTATTATTAAAGATTATGGTCAAGATGCAAAAGATGTATTTCAAAAACTAACTAGTTCAAAAAAAGTTGTATCAAAAACAGATTTTTGGAAGAAAAAGCTTTTCAAAAACTCTTCTAATATTTCTCAGCGTACTATTGCGTTTTCGCTAGATAATGGAGAAAAGATTATATTTGAAATGTTGGCTTTTGATATAGAAGGACATAATAACGAATCGTATATTCGACGTACAGGAGATTCTACTATTTATCATTTAAATGCAGAGCATACTGAAAAGATACTGATCCAATTTACTAATCGTTAATATTGATAATTACTTTAGAACTAAGATCATATTGCTAAACACATCTATTAACATTATCTTGAAAAGCACTTGTGAAATTATCAAAAGTGCTTTTTATTTTTCATTAAAATGAAAGTAAACTTTTAAATATTTATTTACTTTCAGTGATAGAAGTAGAACCACATGCCCATCAACCCAATATTTTGGAGTACCTCAAAAAAAATTCACCTCAGATACAACAAAAGAGCCTTACCTCTGTAGGCAAGACTCCACTAGTGTAGTTATCTAGTATTTACATAGCAAATAAGAAACATAAAACATATAATACCAAGTAGCAGAACCCTAACATTCCGCCTATAGCTAGTACCTGTTTAACCCAGCTCTTGAATTTCAGATTACTGTCAATAATCGCTTGCACTCTTTCCATATCCGTTTCCTCCTATTAAGGAGAACCCTTAAAGACTCTCACCTCGCTATGATACCATTAAGGAATGACTAATAGAGGTCTAATTTTTGTCTAAACGTATAAATATGTAATATTGCATATAGAAATGTATTGTTATTAATGTAAGCGCTTACTATAATAAAAGCATAAAGATAAATCACATCTTAGCATCAACAAAAGAGGAGGAAATAATATGGCAATCGCAATGGCAGTTTTAAAATTCGTAGGTGGAGCAATTCCATTAGTTCAAGAACTTTTAAAAGCATTTATGTAAGTTCATTATTTAGCAATTATTTATAAAAATTATCATACAAATGATCTGTATATCAAAAGTGAATTGATTTGCAGATCATTTGTGTGAGCAAAATCCCTTTAGCATTATTAAGGGATTTTTTTGTTATTACTGAAAGTAAACTTTTGAATATTAGTTTACATTCATCTCCTTGATTTTATTGGTTTTATTGCGTTTTACTCGTTTCCTCCAAAAACACTAACAAAAGTATACATTCAAAACGTAACAAATAAAGAGGTTAGAGCATCATGGACAAAAAAGAAAAAGCTAAATCCACACTAGTTTTTTACATAAGTATGATTATCGATAGTAAGTAAACAAATGAATGGATACTGTACCCGTCCTATAACATTCCCTAATGTATGAATAACAAAATAACATTTTCTTATACTAAGGTCGAAGAACGATTTAAGGAGGAATAACGAATGACTGAGCAAAATCGAAATCAATCTGCCATTGACCAAGGACGTAACAAAACAAAACGTGGAATTGAAGTAGCAGGCGATGCAGTACAAAATGCAATTGATGTTGTTGAAGATGCTGGAAAAGCAGCGGTTGACCGTATTTCCGATACAGTTAAAGATGTTACAGCAAGATGATTTATTTGAATCTCTGTTTTAATAGTTGATCAAAGAAAACAAGGAACAAGACCATTTTTTGGCGGTCTTGTTCTAATTCCGTTACAATTCGTCCGATTCAACATGGGATATTACTTAATTAACATAACCTATCATTATCGGTAGCAAGGACAAGGTGGAATCCTTGTATTTACTTGGT
>NZ_JAGDQK010000081.1:0-5952 GCF_017498755.1 Bacillus sp. XF8
TTCTTGTTTCTACACTTGTTTAATTTATATGCATCATTTTATACATTGTTGATATAGCAAGGATTCTAGGGGTCCTCGCTATTCTTTTTTTGTATAAATTCTTGTATAAATTAAACAAGATTTTGATGTTGTTATGAAGAAATAAAAAGGAATCGGTTGTAAGATCGGTATGAATTCCGGAATGATTTCGTTTTTAAAATCGGTTGTAAAATCAGTTTTAAGTAATTTCCGAATTTGATATAAATATTGATATAACAATGTTTTCCTGAAGAAATATTTATTCCGTTTTTATGAGGAGGAATTCAAATTGGGAATGAAATTGGAAACATACACACCGAAAATTGTTGCGGAGGATTTAGGGATTACTCCTGATTTGTTAAAAGTGTGGTCCAATGAGTTTAATATACAAATTGAACGAAGTCAGGGAGGACATCGTAGATACTCGAAGGAAAATATTGAAGAATTAAAAGGGATAAAAGAGAAAATTCATGTACAGAAATGGACGTATGATCAAGTTCGTGCGTGGCGGAATGGAGAGCTTGATTTATTTGTTTCAAGGGAAGAAAAAGCAGAATTAGAAAAAAAAATGGATGAAGTATTAGAAAATCAGCAATTACAAAATCAATTCAATCAAGCATTGATTCAAAAGTTGCAAGAGATTACAAATGAATTAGTTACTACAAAAGAACATTTAGTTAATACTGAAAGAAAACTAACCAAAGTAGAGGAAAAAAATAGTGAATTAGAAATTTTTATAGAGAAAAAGCTAGAGAAACGAGATCAGTTATTACTTGAAAACATTAGAAATATACAGAATCAAAAACAAAAATGGAAAGGTTTTTTCCGTTTTTTTAAAGATTAATTTCATTAAAGATTTTAACTGTTTTTTTGTAAAATAATACCATTTTAACCATCTTGTTATATGTATAAATGAAATATGAAAAAATTGATTAAAAGGTTAATTTATGATTCCAACTATAAAATTAGAAGAATAAGAGGAAAATATAGGAATACATATATAACTGTGTGAAAAAAGGATTCTTTGTTTTTTGTTGTGAATAAAGTTGTGGGGAAAAGGAGGAATGTCTGATGAATATTATTCATATTGAAACAAAAAATCATTATAAAAGTGAAAAAGAAAATGAAATGGAAACTATACCAATTATCAAGCGGGTATATTATGAAAATGGAGAGATTAAGTTTGAAATATTAGAAGAGAAAAAAATTCCTATAACATGGTTAGATAAATAAAGAAAAGGTACTCATTCGAGTGCCTTTTCTTTATTTATCTAATCATTTGAGAAAATATGAGATATATTAGTAAACAAGCATTTTTTTGTTGAAATATAGAATAATATAATTCTTGATTGAGAGGAGGTATAAGAAAATGAGTTGGGATAGTGATTGTTGTAAGTGTAAGAAGGGTGCGGAAACGATTATTTCTTTTTGGAGCCACTTGTCATTTTAGTTAACAGAATTAGAGTTCCGTTAGCTTTTTGAGATGAATTTAACAAGATTTATTTACGGAACACATTAAAAGAAAATTTTCTTGAAGATTTCAAATCTAATTATTTTAAAGTCATTGTTTTATCATACATTTGAAAGTTTTGTAAGTGGTTCGAAAAAGAAGTAATCGTTGCCGTACCTCTTTGAAAAAATTAATTTAAGGCTTTTTATTTATTAGAATTACCGAATAGTGTGGCGATAAGTTTTTGTAATTTATGTCCACCTTCGCTATTTAAAATACGCATTAAAAATTCAGGGTCCTGCAATTTTTTCATTAATAAATTGATAAATACAGTTTTAGTGATGTCGAGAATTTCTTGGGAATCAACTGTAATGCCTAAGAAAGGGACTTTAAATTGAAAATTATTTGTAGTGTGTGAATGATGAGAGTCCGGTTTATCACTAGTTTGATTAAACAATGAATCATATGAATCCGAGCTTGTTTCGTTAAAAGAGACGTCTGGATGTGGAGAATGTGCTTTGTGTATGTTTTGTTTAAGTGATTTTTTAAAGATTTTTTGAGTTGCTTTATCTACTCCATCTTTTATGGTGTGGTAATTTTTTTGTATTTGTGATTCGTGTGTTTCTTCTTTCAGATACTTGTCTATTATTTCTAATATGGATTTTTCTATATCTTGTTTTAAAATTTCTTTTGTTTTTGAATTTTGTATGATTACACGTTTATATTCAGGGGCAGACGATTGAGGTATTTGAGAATTGTTTGGATAAAAAGGTAAAGATTTCATTTTTTCCTCCTTTAAAAGAACAAGAGTGGGGTTTTAAACATAAACTATAGTAATAAAGAAAGATTGCTTCACATTAATGTGAAGCAATCGATTATTTAAATTTTAAAAAGGGTAACAAGGGGGTTAAGATTTAGAAGAGTTACCACATCCTCCACCAAAATAACTAGTTGCACCAATAATGATAAGCAGAATAAATAGCACTACAATTAGTGCAAAACCACCACCACCATATCCAGACATTATATCACCTCCTTTTATATGAAAAAAACTAAAAATGGAACTTTGAAATTAGCAAAATACAGTTGCTCCAAGAATAACAAGTAGAATAAACAAGACTAAGATTAAGGCAAATCCGCCACAACTACCGCCATTAGTACCACCGTAGCTCATTCAGACACCTCCTTGCTTGTACAATATACTAACAATATATGTAGCAGGTTAATAAATGACTCTATGTCTTTTTATTAACTTTTAAAATGAAGTTCTATGCAGAATTTTATTTTTTTGTATATAAAAATATTTATCTTTCCATTGTGAAAAGCGCATATGAATAAAAATCCATGTAAGGTTTAACATAACGTACAATTATCGGTAGCAAGGACAAGGGGGAACCCTACTCTCACAAGGGAACCTTCTTTTTGATCTATGTATTTTTTATAAATTCCTATCCTGGCGCGGTTTTAGGGTTCTTATTTGTTACTGAATTATCTGAAAAATTGTATAAAATCTTCCATGCTCTTAGCGTGGTTTTTTTCCGAAATGCTAGTGGGTACCCCTATTTAGTTATATACACATAGATTACTGTATACAAGGTCCTACCTCCATATTATAAGTCGTGATTTAAATGTCCATTTTCTAAAAGAAAAGGAACCTACTAGTAGGTTCCTTTTTTATTTTAGGAGATTTCAATATAAGTGCAAAACAAGTGTCCAACGCTTGTCCCACACTATAATATATGCTTTCCTATTCAAAATAGTGCAATGAATTTTATTAAATCTAATCTAATTTTTCTTATTTCAAAATGAGAAAAATAACTATTATACAAGCCTGCACACAAATAGATATATTAAATATCATATTAAAGTAGATATAAAAACACTCAAAAAATAAAATAATGGAGGTTTTTTAATTGAGTGAACAAGAATACAAACACGATCATAACAAGGATTGTAAGGTTAAATCAGAAACACAAACTCCGTTCAGTGATACTGAAGCAACGCCAGTTCTTACAAACAATCCAATAATTAAAATTCCAGTTGTATTAGCAGAAAGAACGCTTCAAATTGTAGTAGAAGCAAATATTCCACTTTGTCCACCAGCAGTAGAAATTAAAAGAGTCTTAAAAGATGTATTTTTACAACAATGTAAACTAGTACCTGTTGAATATGAAAAAATTGATAAAACAGGATTTTTACGAGTAACAAGAGCAAAATTGTTTGTAGAAGGTTTCATTCGTAAAAATATTGAATATGCTGCTAAAGACTGCAATGGCGTGATTCATGATAAAATTGCAAAAGTTCGATTCTCTGGTTTTGCTGATTTAACTGAAGATGACTTTCTTTCTTTCCCAATTATAGCTTTTTCTTCGGAAAATAGGGCTCGTTTCATTAATCCAAAAAACACTGATGTTCCTCGTCTAGACAAATTCTTCTTTGAAAATAATGTTGTCTATAATGAACAACCATTTTGTGAATTAATTAGTGCAGAATTTTATGAGCTTGATTTTTCACCATGTGATGATGATCATGATAAACATCATGAAGACTCATGTGATAAAAAACATCATGTAAAAGAATTTGACAAATTACGTGAAAAAATCGTTCTTGATCTTACTTTGAAAGTATTACAAACTCAACAAGTAAGAGTTGGATCAACTGGACAAGCTGGCTGCTAATTAAAAATTCTCATTAATATTCTTGTTTCTTAAGATATAAAAAAGGCACTCAAATGAGTACCTTTTTTATTTATCTAACCATGTTATAGGATTTTTTTTCTCTTCTAATATTTCAAACTTAATCTCTCCATTTTCATAATATACCCGCTTGATAATTGGTATAGTTTCCATTTCATTTTCTTTTTCACTTTTATAATGATTTTTTGTTTCAATATGAATAATATTCATCAGACATACCTCCTTTTTATTCACAACAAACAAAGAACATTTTTTCTCACAATTGTAAATGTATTCTCAGATTTCCCTTTTATTCTTCTAACTTTGTCTGAAAAAGGATTCCAACTAAAAACCGGAAAAATCTGCATTAATTCTGTATTCAAAACTCGTTGTGCAGTAATAATAACACCCTTAAAAGTTACTCCATAAACAAAAAAAAACTAGATCCATACTAGTTTTTACATAAGTCAGTTTATCGGAAGTAAATACATATAATTTACTTAATTAACATTGGTACCTGTTATTCAAATAATAATCAAAAGAAAAGCTAGTGCCTCCAACGGGATTCGAACCCGCACTCCTTTCGTAAGCATAAGCTAAGGGGAACACGCTTCCCTACGGAATTTCACCGACAGGAGTTTCACCTGTCTCAGCTCATTTGCTTTTCGGTGCTTCTGAAACCTTTGCTTTGCGACCCGGTTCTACAATGTTTTCCGGCGCTCTTCCCTTCTAAAGCTACGGAGACATTTTTAAAATTATATGTTGAATATAAAAAGGTTATCAACTGTTAGTTCACATAATCCTACTTATCTTTTTTGGATAAGAAGTTAGTTTTTTCGTTTTGGGGGTATCTTCCCATTTCAATTCACTCCTTAATTAATCAAATTTCAAAAGATTATTTCCAAAACTCATACCATTTCTTATCTTTACTTGCTGCAATCATCTTCTTAACTTCCTGGACTTCTTTTATTGTTTGCATAAGTATTTCATCACGGCCCTGGTTCTTCGCCATGTCTTCGCTAATATTCGTCGCTATAAGTGCCTGGGATTTCTGTGTCGTTTGTATAGCGCTCAATAACTCTGATTCTCTTTGTATAAATCGCTGGTCTTGCTCGGTTAGTCGTTTGGTTAATTCCTGAAGCAACTCATTTTGTTTTTCAATGATTTCTTTTTGATCTTGAATCATCGTCTGTAGCGTTGTAGCGTTGAAATCCGGTTCTTCATAGCGCTCAATTTCGTGTCGCTCTAATGGCAATACCTCAACGCCTTGATGCCATGATACTATTTGTTTTGTAGCGTTTTCTAATGTCATGTCTGTGTCCTTCTTTAGGTTGATAACTTTACGAAACACCATTACATCACTTTCTCTATACTTCCTATGCCCACGTTCATTCTTTATGAAAGTATAACCCTCTTTTTCTAGTACATCAGCATACTTACGTAATGTACTAGATTGGATACCTAATTGCTCTGCCACGTCACCAGGACTATATAACGTCTTCATAGCGTCTCACCTCAAAAATATATTCGCTATAGCAATGATATACCCTTTTTCCTAATAATTCACGTATCACTTGTTTTCATTCTTAACTTCCATAATCTTCACATCAGTAATGTATTTAGTTCGTATTACAGCCCCGAGCTTAGAGACACATATCGATTTTAAAATCAAATATTCATTACTTCTTGATAACAACATCAAAATCTTGTTTAATTTATACAAGATTTTATGCAAAAAAAGAATAGCGAGGACCCCTAGAATCCTTGCTATATCAACAATGTATAAAATGATGCATATAAATTAAACAA
>NZ_JAGDQK010000082.1:0-5861 GCF_017498755.1 Bacillus sp. XF8
TTCCTATGATTCTACAGAAAGAATAGCGTATTTTTTTATTTTAGGGGGTATTTTGTTTTGTTAGCTTGATAGCGATGTGGCGGTACCCCAACTAGAGGATTACAATTATTTTTCCCCATTTCTCCTCAAAAATGTATATTGTTATATGATCAGCATGTGTATGATATTCCAGATGAAGATAATGGTGCTTTGTTTTTGAAGAAGGCTAGAGAAATTGATAAATTGAACGAATTATTTTTTTAAATGCTTATAACAATGTATTTTTTAATCAAGTTATAAAGGAAAATTATATTAAGAAAATTCATAATAAATATATAAGTTCTCCAAAAATTAAAGAATTGGAAAGGGAAATCGTTTCTTTTAAATCGCTAGATTCAAAAAATGAACGAAATACTTTTTGTCAAAATAGAGTTAAGAAGGAATTATGATTTTCATGGATGAAATTGTCTAAATATGCAAATACCGTGGAGATTCCATCTCATTTAGGTGGAATCTACAGAACGGAATCAAGAGTTATTAGGGAAGAGTTAAGAAGAAGTGAAGAAAAGTACGGTAAACATACGCCTATATTTAAATAAAAAGACCTATTTAGGTTCTTTTTATTTGAATTTTACTGTTTTGCGAGCGATGGATTAGTGTATTCAGATGAGGTTGTTCACCCTTAAAGCATTCGTTATAGGAGATCCCTGCACATTGTGTGGGGATTTTTAATAAAAAGAGATAGTTTCTTACTAAAAAATAAATATTGAGAAATATACAGATACATTGATAAAACCTTGTCCTTCTAAACTGAAGTGTTATAATTTTAAGAAAGGAGGGAATATTATGAAAAAACCCCTATATTTGTCAACGGTTACTATACTTTCTTTAGTTTTAATTGGATGTTCAACAACTGAAAATACAAGTTCTTCGAAACCCTCAACAACAGAACAGAGTGAAAAGTCAGGAAAATATTTATCTTTAGACTCTAAAGAAATACAGTCGATAAAATTAACTAGAGCAGAAGATAATAAAACTTCCAAAGCTGAAACAGACAACGAAGAGTTAATAAAAGAATTTAATAAGGCGATCCAAAGTAGTACAGCTAGTAAAATAGATTTAAAAAAGCAAAAAGAAAATTCTTCAGTGTACTCAAATATGACAGTTACATTCAAAGATGATTCTCAAAAAGAATTTTTAGTTTGGAATGAAAATAACAATCAAATTTTAATAACAAAAAATACGAATGAGGAATCTACACAAGGGATAAAACTTACCCAGGAAACTCCTAAAATAGTAACCAAATTTTTTAAAAACCCTTAAATAACTAAAAAGTAGGGACAATTCATTTTTTATGAACTGTCTCTACTTTAAAAACTCTCAGCTACTTTATTTGTAATTATTTTGACCAGTATGTTGTAGCCTGATAATGTACTCTATATTTTTTACTTGAATCTTTGTAAAACATCCACTCTTCTTTCCTTACATTTTTCCCAGCGGCTTTACCAGTATAAGTATTATGTACCACATAATAACCATCATCCCAATATTCTTGATGGCGAGATAACTTCCAATTAATACCGTTATCTGGTGGTTGTGGATGTACATAATTTGGTTGATCCGCTTTTGCTTCAGTTGTTGCAGCACTAGCTTGACCACTTGGTAGTGATAGCCCGATTGCTATAGAACTAGCTAAAGCGAATTGTAAAATCTTTTTCTTATTCATTTACTACACCCCCCCTAAATGGTAATTAATGGAAATTATATCATTCAACGTAATATCTGTCTACATTAATCGGAAAATTTAAAATGGTTATTTCTAATAAAAAAAGACACCATAAAGGTGTCTTATCAAATCAGTATTTTGTTAAGGTTAATTCCTGGTTGAACCGGTATTTTTTTCGCTTTTCTCTTTAACTTTATCAATATTTTCTTTTACGTCATCTGGAATTGCAACATCAATTTTTCCTTTTGTTTTCTTGTATTCTTGGAATAACATATTTACATTTTGATTAAATGAAATCAAAGATCCAGTTGGGGAATCCATTTGTTCTTTTAAAGAAGTTATAATACCATGCATATTTTTGTATTCGGTGTATAATTCTTCGTATTTTTTAGGTTGTTCTTTGGCAGCTTCAGATACAATTTTTAATTCTTTTTCCATTTTTTCATAGATTGAAGGTATTTGAGAAATCATTGAATCCATGGATGTTCTTTTTTCAGAAAGAGCCTTATTAAAGTCATTACGATTATCAATTGCCTTTGACCAGGCTTGTGAATACTCAGGCAATACAAGATCAGATATAGCACCCATGAATTCGATGCTAACATAATATTTAGTGGCTGATTCTAAATACTGTGCATCTTTTTTCTTTTGTTCTTCTTCTTTTTTCGTATTATTTTGTATTACATTTATGCTTACTAACGCAATAACGATTACCACGAAACCGATAATTCCGGCAATGATTTTTTTGTTCATTTGATTTCCTCCGATGTCTTTAATACTATAGTTTATTTTCTTATACATAATAAAAGCACCCTTTCGAGTGCGACTATTCCACTACTTTATCCATAACACCTTTGTATTTATTAAATTCTTCATCTTTCATATCGCCGTTCATTTGCAGAAGGAAATTACCTTTGGCATATGTATGTGAGAATAACATAGGATTAGAGTTTCCTAATTCATCATAGTACTTCTTAGCTTTCTCTAAATCTTCTTTCTTACTAAATTCAAACACACGGCCGCCTTTATCTTCACCTAACTTCGGTGCAAGGATGCGTTTCCCGTCTTTACGCATGTTACCGAATTCCTTTTGTGGTAAATCCGTAGCATTTTCAGCTTCTAATCCAGCTTTCTTGAATTCGCTAATAAGTGATGTTGTTGTAACTGGCTCTTGTTTCTTTTCTTCTTGCTTTGGTTTTGAGTCTTTTGCAGTTTTTTCGTTAGAACATGCTGCCATTCCCATAACTAAAGTACTACATACTAAAGCTGCTATTAGCTTTTTATTCATTTTTTTGCTTCCTCCAGTATTATTTACTTCAATCTGTCACGAATCGTTTTTAAAAGTGCATCAATATTGTAATCAGGGATGTTTCTGACAGTACGCTTCTTTGTTCCGAACATTTTCTTCATTTCGAAATATAGAATGCCTGTATTCATAAGAGACACGCCAAATGGACCTTGAATAATATCAAAGTCTACTTCCTTAATATCTTTGTATTTAATCAATTCTGCTTCAGCCCCTCCAAATAATCCGCCTTTCATCATTACAAAGTACAGATTATGCTCACCAACAACAATAAAACCTGTTTTCGTAAGCTTAGGATCAGCAACTTCGAAAGCATAAATCTTTTCTTTTGATTTCATAACTTTCTTCAGTGCATCAAAAGCATATTCATAAAGTTTCCGTTCTGTCTTAGGAAGTTCCTTTGAGATCTCTACCATTTCCGTAAGTGTTACGGGGAAATCTATAACTCCGAATCGTTCATCAAGTTTAGTATATTTCTTAGCCATTTGTATCCGCTCCTAAAATGTAAGATTCTCACCACATCATAACAAACAAAGTTACAACATTTTTGTCATATTATGTCGAACAGAAATAAAAAATAGAGAGCATTAGCCCTCTTTGATACAAGGTTAGTATTTTGTTAGATTATTTCCGACTAATTCCTAAACTCGTCTCAACTTCAGTTAAATGAATCGCAGCATTTATTATTTTTTGATCAGATAATTTAACTGACTTTAGCGCTTCATTCATTCTATCATTCATTGGAGCTACACCTTTTAAACCTTGATTTACAGCAGTTGCAGCATTTCCTCTATAATTAGTAGCTAAACCAAACTCAACGCGAAATTTCTCCATTTTTTCTTTTAATGCTGGATCACTTAGCTTTTCAGCATCCTTAAATGCTGTATTTTTATTAGATAGTTCGCTGTATTTACTTGAAATCGACTCCATTTTTTCTTTTAAAGCATTTTTATCAATAGCTGAACTATTTTGGCTTATTTCAGTCCAAGCTGGCTTCCACTCTTGATTCCATATTTCATCATATTCTTTCATCATAGCATCGATTTTAGGTTTGATTTCGTTTTCGTAAGTACCTTTATCGTTATTTACTGCTGTTTTTTGTTGCTCTTGCTTTTTATCTTCCTTATTTTGTTGATTTTTCTTTTCTTCTTGTTTGCTTTGCTCTTCTGAAGGTTTTTTCTCGTCAGTTTTCTTTTGGTCGTTTTGTTTCTTAGCTTCAGCGGCTGTTTCTTTTACCTCTTTATTTTTTGCTGTTTCAGTTTTAGGTTTAGGAGATAGAGATGCGAATACTATAAATAGTGCAAAGCAGGATATCGCAGAAATGACAAGTTTCTTTTTCGCTTTCTTTTTAATCGCAGCAATAATTATCATTACGAGAAGAACAATAGTCGCTAATAAGAATAACATCATTAATCCTTGCATAATAAGACCTCTTTCTTGATATTTCTTAACTTACAGATACATAAATGTAAGATTTCCTGAATAAGCATAACAAACATGGTTACAACTATTTTGTCATATTTTGTCGAAGGAAATAAAAAAAGAGAGCAGAAGCCCTCAAATAGTAGAAATGGCTTCTAATCGCTAAGCAGAATGGCATTAGTTATCAGACTTTCCAATCAAGAGTAAAAACATATAAGTGGAACATAGAAGTGGCAGCGACAACGCCTCCTAATAATACTGGAAGACGTTGTTCAAGTTGACTTGGCTAAAGTAAAAGGAAGGAGAATTGCTATGAAATACAAACCAGTTCCAACATGGGAAGACTACAAAATCGCAGAGAAAAACGGGATTGGCAAAAAGAATGTAGATCAGCGTGTGAATTTAGGGTGGACAATCGAAGAAGCGATTACGAAGCCAATATGAGTTTCATTTCGTCAAAAGTATGCGAAATTTATAACATTAGCAGAAAGTAATGGTATCACATTCCTAACGTTTAGAGCTAGAGTAGAAAAACATAATTGGAACCCAGAAGACGCAGCAACACAACCGGTTATGACAAGAAAAGAAACGGTGCAAAAGTCTAATGCAAAGAAACAAATTATACCAGATGAGATATATAAGAAAGCTCGAAAAAATGGCATTAAAGACAGCACACTGAAGACAAGGGTTTTTGTGCTCGATTGGGATATGGATTTGGCAGCAACTTTACGAGTGAATAAAGGACGTAAAACGAAGAATAGGAAGAAAATTTGTTAGGAGGACAAGCCATGACAACGAAAGAACGGGCGAGATTAAGAGGTTTCTGGACTCACAAACAAACGGGGCAGCATATCGCTGTAACGCGTGTGACGATGTATGGCGGGTTTATGCGAGGAATGTGAACTCGCTAGGACACGAAGTAGGGCCGCAGGAAATCATGTTGATTCGAAATCTAAAGGAAGAATACGTGAAAGGCATGAGGTAATGGACAGGAAACAAATCTACATCGATGTGTTACTACATAAAGGGATTTATAAGGGAGAAGATACAGGACGACAGCTTTATGAAATGGATGAGCAGGAACTTTGGAATCTATTAAAAGGGGATGAAGAGCGATGCAACCAATCGAACATGGAACTTATGAAGTGACTTAGTTGTTAGCAGGATTTAAAGGAGGTAAGTAATGAGAAAAGAAACTGCGGTGCAGGTGCAAAGTGAAATCAAAGTGGTAGAGAGCGAGATTCGTAAGATGGAATATCACTTAGTTGGACTGGATAGTGAGAAACGGAAGACAAAACTGGCATTGGAAGAATTGAAGAATCGGAAGCAAGAATTGAAGGGTTATTTATAAGGTTCTGGTGCAAAAACTTTAATATATGTGTAAGTAATCTCTAACACTTGGACATACTGATCCTATTACTCTAGAAA
>NZ_JAGDQK010000083.1:0-5835 GCF_017498755.1 Bacillus sp. XF8
CGACTTCCTTATGTTAACACTTTAATGTTTCAATGTCAACTAAGTTTTTTATTTCGTTTGTCGCGTTTTGCGTTGTTTCTATCAGCGACTCGTATAATATTACACCTCTATATATTAATAGTCAATAACTTTTTAAAACTTTTTTTCAATAGATTTATCTCTTCTTTATAAAGCGTTGTAAAAGTATCCTAAAACACTTCTTCTCCCCACTTGGTTTCCCTTATCTATAAACCTTTAGTAGATTATCATACATTTACCTTTCTCGATTCGATTCTATACTTATAACCTTATTTTAACAATTAATAGTATATAATGAGATAGCTGTTGTATTTTTCATTACCCAAACCATAATACAAAACAAAATTCTATTATAAGCAGGTGAAAATATGGAAGATATCCGTGTACTGATAGCAGACGATGATAAAGAAATTCGAGAGCTATTAAAAAAATATCTAGAACGGGAATTATATACAGTAGATACTGCGATGAACGGTGAAGAAGCTCTTCACTTATTTAATCAAAATAAATATAACCTTATCATACTAGATCTGATGATGCCTAAGGTTGATGGTATCGAAGTATGTAGAAGACTTAGGGATAAAACAAATATCCCTATATTAATGCTCACTGCTAAAGATCAAGAAGTAGATAAAATCTTAGGCTTAAGCATAGGAGCGGACGATTACATTACAAAGCCTTTTAGTATCAATGAGGTAGTCGCTAGAATAAAAGCTCTTATGAGGCGTTTTTTAGTATTAGGAAGTAACGCTAACACACAGGAACAGACACTCCTAATATTTAAAGGGCTAACAATCGATGTAAAAAAGTACACAGTTAACGTAAATGGCGCAGAAATCTCTTTAACGGGAAAAGAACTAGAATTATTAAAGTTTTTCGCTTTAAACCCTGAACAAGTTTTCACAAAAACACAACTCTTCCGTAATGTTTGGGATAGTAACTATATAGAAGATGACAATACCGTTATGGTGCACATTCGAAAGCTTAGAAAGAAAATAGAAGCTGACCCTTCAAATCCTAAATTCATCCAAACCGTCTGGGGCATTGGTTATAAATTTGTAGGTGAGAAGAATGAAGAATGATAAAGTTCTCTATCTAATCTTATTGCAGTTTATAATCATTACTGGACTTCTATTTATAGATATGGTTCACACACTAAAATTAATTGTATTCATTATCCTTATCGTTATAACAGTAAGTCTTTTCTTTACAAGACTTCATTTTATTCAAACTAGGAAGTCCATGGTTACGAAATTAAGACGGGTTATTAATGGCAATCTACATACACGACTATATACAAATAACGATCATTCACTAGATGACGTCATTTTTTCTATAAATGAGTTAATAACCGAGCTAGAAAAAGTGCAAGTTGAGGCCAAAAAGTCTCAAAAGGCTAGAAAACAACTTCTATCTAGTATCTCACATGATATACGAACACCTCTTACTTCTATTATTGGATATATTGACGCATTAAAAGATGATATAGCTGCTTCAGAGGAAGAAAAACTGGAATATCTTGAAATACTCTCAAATAAATCAAATAGCTTAAAACACTTAGTTGATGAAATATTTAATATGGCAAAACTTGATGCAGATGAATTTCCATTAAAGGAAGAGCAACTTGATTTTTCAGAGATTACTAGAGAATCACTAATCGAGTTTTTACCTGAACTATCAAAACATAGTATTGAGTTACAAGTTAATATCCCAGAAGACCCTTGCATCATTACAGCAGATTCTTTTAGTCTTATGCGAGTTATAAGTAATCTCCTAAAAAATGCTATATATTACGGAAAGCCTGGAAAAATAGTAGGAATCGAACTTTTAGAAACCACTAATGACTATCAGCTGCTCATTTGGGATAAAGGCCCTGGCATTTCAACAGGTGATCTAGAGAACGTATTTGAGAGAATGTACCGAAGTGACCAATCAAGGAATCCTTCGCATGGCGGGAGTGGCTTAGGACTTGCCATCGCAAAAGCTCTCGTAGAAAAAAACGGCGGCCAAATATGGGTAGAAAGTATTCCGTGGAAACAAACCACCTTTGGCTTTTCCATTCCAAAACAAACTGTTTTTAAGAAATAGTTAAGAAATGATTAAGCAGCAGTTAAATCCTCCTTTTTATCATGTACTTAAGAGATTATAGAAAGTAGGTGTTCAACATAAATACAATTATAAAAACAACAAACTTGACTAAAATTTATGGCAAACAAAAATCAGTAGATAATCTAAATATAAATGTAAATCAAGGGGAGATTTACGGCTTTATCGGACGAAACGGCGCAGGTAAAACAACGACCATTCGAATGCTACTAGGATTAATAAAACCTACAAGCGGAAAAATTGAAATATTCGGGGAGGATTTTTTCAAAAACCAAAAAGAAATTTTAAGAAGAATTGGTTCTATCGTTGAAGTTCCAGGGTTTTATGAAAACCTTACTGCAAGAGAAAATTTATTAATTAATGCCAAAATCATTGGAGTTCACAAAAAAAATGCAATTGAAGAGGCATTAGAAATTGTAGGATTGCAACATGAAACGAAAAAGCTAGTAGGAAAATACTCATTAGGGATGAAACAGCGATTAGGAATAGCGAGAACTCTACTCCATTATCCAGAACTATTGATACTAGATGAACCGACAAACGGCTTAGATCCAATTGGAATTAAAGAAATGCGAAAACTCATTAAATCTTTAGCGCAAGAACGAAACATAACAATATTAATTTCCAGCCATATTTTAGCTGAGGTCGAACAGCTAGTAGATCATATGGGGATTATTCATGAAGGAAAGTTATTAGAAGAGATTTCTCTCGATACACTTCGAAAAACAAATCGTAAATACTTAGAATTCCAAGTAAATAACGATAATAAAGCTGCAATGTTGTTAGAAGACCAATTCCATATTTCAGATTATGAGGTTCATGATGAAGGTAATATTCGCGTCTATTCCCACTTTGGGCAACAAGGGCAGATTAATAAAACATTTGTCCAAAACGACATTGAAGTACTAAAAATTATGATGAGCGAAGACAGATTAGAAGATTACTTCACCAAATTAGTTGGAGGTGGAACAATTGGTTAATCTACTATATACCGAACTATTAAAATTAAAACGTTCTAACATGTTCTTAATTAGTATTATTGGAGCAGCGGTAGCACCGTTTATGATAGTTTTGGCCTTTTATATAGAAATGAAAACAAAACCATCTGCTCCACCTGCGAGTTTCGATGCCCTTTTTATTAATACTAATATGTACACTGTTTTATTTATGGGAGTCCTTCTATACGGAGTCGTTACCGCTTATCTCTTTAATCGGGAATACACAGAAGATACATTAAAAAACCTATTAACCATTCCTGTATCACGTTTTAACTTTATTATGAGTAAATTCATCCTTCTATTTATCTGGATTATGATACTTACTATAGTTGCATGGGGACTAACTTTACTATTAGGGCTATTAGGAGGTTTTCCAGGCTTAAGTAGTCTATTACTCTTCCAATTTTTGATAAAATTTTTGATGGGCGGTGGATTCCTTTTTATCTTATCTCCCCCTATTGTACTGTTAACTCTTGTAATGAAGACTTATGTTCCGCCTATTATATTAACAATTGTTATAGCAATGGTAAATGTTATGACTGCAAGTTCAGAGCACAGAGATTTATTTCCTTGGGCAGCTATACTGGATATAGTAAACAACGAATTGCAACCAACATATCCACCAGAATATTCTTATGTTATCGTTGCTGCTACAGCTATTTTCGGCTTTCTCGCAACAATATTCTATTTTAAAAAGGTTGATATTCATTAATTTATAAAGATGATGAAATGTACTCTATGTCTATCTACAACATTTTCATTTAAATAATAGGAGTGAAATTATGAGCGATACAATTATTGCCTTCATACTCGGTATTGTAGAAGGACTAGCAGAATTCCTACCTATTTCTTCTACTGGGCATCTTATACTAGTAGGACACTTATTAGGTTTTGAAGGAGAAAGAGCAAAAACATTTGAGATTGTCATACAATTAGGAGCAATTTTAGCTATTGCTGTTTTATATCACAAACGCCTTGTTTCCTTATGTAACATTAAGCCTCTCTTGCAGAAAGAGAAAAAATTCAATGCACTACATGTTTTCCTAGGTGTATTTCCAGCTGTAGTTGCTGGCTTACTATTACATGATGTAATTAAAACATACTTATTTCAGCCATATACTGTCGTTATCGGACTTGTAGCAGGAGCTATTCTTATGATTTTCGCAGAAGTCAAAAAACCTGAAGCTACCTCTTATTCATTAGACGATTTAACGTATCGTCAAGCATTAACAATTGGATTATTTCAATGTTTAGCGGTATATCCTGGTTTTTCAAGAGCTGGATCCACAATGTCTGGAGGATTGTTAGCAAAAGTGAACTATAAAGCTGCATCAGAATTTTCTTTTCTTATTGCTCTTCCTGTCATGGTTGGTGCAACAGGTCTAGACTTATTAAAAAGTTGGGAACATTTAAGTATAGATGATATTCCCATGTTTGCAGTAGGATTTATTACTTCTTTTATTGTAGCGATGCTAGCAGTTGTAACTTTTTTAAAACTACTAGCACAAATAGGTTTAAAACCTTTCGCTTATTATCGTATTTTATTAGCTCTTGTATTCACTATCTTCGTACTGCTCTAATCATAACAAGATTCTCTACACACTAACGAGCCGATATTCCTATGGAAGAATCGGCTCGTTGTGATTATAAATGCCTATCAGGTATACCTTCTCAATTTTAACGAAAAGATACGTTAAACAAACTTCTCATAAAAAGCGTTGGTCTTATTATTTAAATGAATCATCTAATCTTGAAAATGTAGGTATTTGTTTAAAAGGGCTTGACTTTATTATTCTGAATATTCTTTAATATATATAGTAAAGGTTTATACAATAGATGGATATAAATGAACAGCGCGAGTATATTAAGCATATTTATTCAGCAGTTTTCTTTTACTGATCCAAAAAACAACGAAGAAAATGTAATTTACCAAACAACCTATCATTAACAAACGGAATCTTATGGTGAGCAATTAGGCATGTAAATAAAGTGAAACTGTAATCAGTGAAGTTCTCCTCATCCCCCGCCTAACTTCTTTGCTTTCGCTAAATTTTGAAATTAAAGTCTTGCTACCCGCGAATAGTGGGATAAACAATAGAGAAATGAGTGAATGCTACAAATGAACCAATTAGCGCAAAAATATTGGAATGAGTATTGGGGAGAAAACGAAAAGCCGAAATCTGTCAGCGCATGGCAGTTCGGGGCATCTCCTGACTATCTTGCTCAATTAGTAATTGATGGTGTAAAAACAGCAACATGCTCTGGTCATACCTTCTATGAACTAGACAATGAGCCACTTCCTACGACAAATGATTATAGCATTATCTTAAATAGCCATGATGAGCCTGTAGCCATTATTAAAACAACGGAAGTAACTGTAACACCAATGAATGAAGTGCCCGAAGAATTTGCCATTGCAGAAGGCGAAGGTGATCGAACTTATGACTACTGGAGAAAAGCACATATAAAATTTTTCACAGAAGAGTTACACAAAATTGGACGTGAATTTTCTGAAGACATGTTACTCGTTTGTGAGCGTTTTGAACTTATTGATACGAAGAAATAAATGAAGGACATGTTACTTGTATACAAAAGTAAGTATTGTGTTTATTAAACAAAAAAACCTAAGTCGAAATGACTTAGGTTTTTGCTTGGCGACGTCCTACTCTCACAGGGACAAGGTCCCAACTACCATCGGCGCTAGAGAGCTTAA
>NZ_JAGDQK010000084.1:0-5670 GCF_017498755.1 Bacillus sp. XF8
GCTCTCTAGCGCCGATGGTAGTTGGGACCTTGTCCCTGTGAGAGTAGGACGTCGCCAAGCAAGCTTAAGACGAGTCAGAATGACTCGTCTTTTTTGTGTTAATAAAAATCTTATTTCATTTGATTTTGATATAAGATTTTTAAAAATATACATCTTAGAGAAAGGACATATTCCATAGGATCTGTTTTACAACGTAACCATAGTATTGCTTAAACAACTCTTCAAATGTCACATCCGAAACATGCCTCTCTTCATTTTTTATAGTTAACATATATGTTAAAACCTCACTCTCATTTGCTGCCTGTATTATAGAGAAACCAGAAAATCTAGTTTTGTGACAAGAATTCTTATTTTTTTATTATGCACTAAAAGAAGTATTCATTTTTCAATCCGATGAATGCAAAAATTGAAGCCAAATGAATCACTTGATCTAAATGAACCATAATATAGTCGCTATTTTTTCAACTATTTTGATGTGATAAAACTATGCAACAGAACCTGTTAGAAATATGTACATGAATAACTCCATATAAACTCCTTGTCCCTCTAGATAAACTACTGAATATCTCCATACAAACTCCAGATAGTGTATATAGAATAAAAACTATCAAGGAGGTTAGAAAAAATGAATTTTATAAAACGCGCAATTCTCAGTATGAAAAAACGACTAGGAACATCGTTCATTTTGATGGCAGTCTTTTTGATTGTTACCAATTTAGTGCTGGCAGGATTCACAATCCAAAATGCATCAAAAAAAGCTGCTGATTCAGCAAGAAAAAAACTGGGTGCAGATGTTACTTTAGGTCTTGATTCTGATAAATTAGTAAAACAAGCAAGGGAAACTGGAGAAATGCCTAATCCGCCGCATCTCAACACAAAAGAAGCAGATCAATTAGCGAAGTCCAAGTATGTAAAAGACTATAATTATATAACCCATACTTTCGGAATTTCGGATGGATTTAAATTAGTAGGCTCTTCAGAAGAGGAAGAAACTGGAATGGGAATAGCTGTAGCAGGAGGATCAGGTTCAGAAATAGATCCAAATTCTTCTTTTACGATAGAAGGAGTTCGTAAGACTTCATTACAAGAAAGTTTTAAAAATGGCAAAAGTAAAATCATTGATGGGAAACCAATTACAGAAAAGATGAAAGATCAGAATGTGATTTTAATGGAAAAACGATTAGCGGAACAAAATAACTTGAAGGTAGGAGATAAGGTTAAAATTCAATCAGGCGATAAGAAGAAAACTCTTGAATTTGAAATAGTTGGTATTTACGAAACGGATGAACAAGCACCGTCGATAGGTGGAAAGGTCCTTCCTATGATAGATCCAGCTAATAAGATATATATTCCTCACTCTACTGTCAAAAAATTAGAAGCAGATCAAAGTGCTAGTAGTAACATTCAAGTCGTGTACTACTTGAACGATCCACAATACATTGATGCATTTAAAAAAGAAGCAAAACAATCTGATATTGATTTTAATTATTTTAAGCTAGATGCACATGATTCATTGTACAAACAAATGATTGGTCCTATCGAAAATATCTCTTCTACTTCTCAAATGATTATCTATATTGTATCTATTGCAGGGGCTATTATCTTAGGATTAATTATTATGTTATCGATTAAAGCACGTCGTAAGGAAATGGGGATTCTATTGTCTATTGGAGAGAAGAAATGGAAATTGATGGCGCAGTTCGTAGTAGAAGTATTATGTGTTGCCATTATAGCGTTTGGATTATCCATAACAACAGGAGCTAAAGTTTCACAATTAATAGGAGATAACTTACTTTCTAATGAAATTGCTGCAGCAAGCGAAGAAAAAGACGATCTACAAAATGGTAGAGTAATGATGGTTGGAGCTGGTGGTGCGCTACAAAACCAAAAAGAAGATCCGATTGATAAAATTGATGTGAGTGTAACAGGAGAGGATTTAGGAAAAATGGGGGGGATTGGACTAGCAATTGCTATACTAGCAACTATTCTTCCAGTATTATCTATTCTACGCCTAAATCCAAAACAAATCCTTTTAAAAGATGAATAAGGAGGCTCGGCATGGAGACAATTTTACAATTTAAGAACTTAAATTATTATTATGAAAGTAACAGAAAAAAAGTAACGATACTAGATAATGTGAATTTTTCTTTTCAAACAGGGCATTTTTACACGATTTTAGGGCCATCTGGATCTGGTAAAACCACAGCTCTTAGTCTAGGTTGTGGGTTAGATATACCTAAAAATGGTTATGTACTGTATAAGGGTAAGGATATTCAAAAGATTGGTTTAGATCGATACCGTAATCAATATGTATCCGTGATTTTCCAATCCTATAATTTAATTACCTATATGACTGCACTTCAAAATGTACTAACGGCAATGGAAATTACAGGTGTTCAGGTGCAAAATAAAAAGGCAAGGGCCTTAGAATTATTAGAGAAGGTAGGACTTACAGAAGTAGAGGCGAAGCGAAATGTCCTGCAACTAAGCGGTGGACAGCAGCAACGTGTAGCAATTGCTCGAGCACTATCGTGCAATGTGGATTTACTTATTGCTGATGAGCCAACAGGAAACCTTGATGAGGAAACAGCAAAAGAGATTATTGAGTTGTTTCAGAAGCTTGCCCATCAAGAGAATAAATGTGTAATTGTTGTTACGCATTCACAAGAAGTTGCAAAAAAATCGGATCGAGCGATTTTTTTGAGCAAGAAGCAATTAGTAGTAAAAGATATTAATAACCCTTAAATAACAAACTCCCCTATTAATAGGGGAGTTTGTTATTTTGATATTGGAATACTAATAAAAAATTGTACACCCTCTTCTACATTATTTATAGAATACCTTATACCCAGTGCTTCAAAAATTTGTTTGACGATATATAACCCTAAACCACTGCCTCCAGTATTTCGATTTCTTGACTTTTCGATTCGATAAAATGGTTTGAAGATATGTTGTATGTTCTCTTCTTTAATTTTTACACCTGTATTGATGACTTGCATTTGGATGTGGTTTTGTTTAGAATTTCGGGTTAACTTTATATAGACTTTTTCTTTATGCGGTGAATACATAACTGCATTATGAATAATGTTCTTACAGGCTTTTTCTAACAGAACACAATCCGTATAAACAAAAAGGTCAGAATCAATTTGTTTTATAATTTGAATGTCTTTTTGAGAAGCAAAAAATCCGATATCTTTTGTGATTGTATCTATTAATTCTGAGAGATTTACTTCTTTTAATTGTAGTTTAAAGGTATGTTGTTCTAATTTTGACATGCTTAAAATTTCGCGAACTAGCTGTTCCATACTTTCAATAATTTGATGATTTTTCTGTAAGTAGCGGTCACGATTTTGATATGGACCAATATTATAGATCATCCCTTCTAAGTATCCTTTCATAACTGTTAGAGGAGTCTTTAATTCATGTGCTACAATTGCAAAAAATTCTCTGCGTTTTGCTTCTATTTCCCTTTCTTTTTCAATATCGCTCTTTAATTGCTGATTCGCTTTTTGTAAATCGAACATAGCTTGTTGTAAGTTAATAGACATATCGTTCAAACTATTGGATAATTCCCCTAATTCATCCGTGGAACGAACTTCAATTTTTTCGGAGAAATCTAAGTTTGCCATCTTTTGTGCACCCTCATTAATATAAATGAGTGGTTTTGTAATAAACCTTGAATAGAAATAAGCACTTCCTATACCAATCACAAGTACAATGATACTGATATAGGGAAGAAAACGTGCTAAGACTTGCGTGGCTTCATCAATAGGTTGAAATGTTGCGAACACCACAAGTGTTAAGTTAACATCTTGAAACTGAATTGGAACAGTAACATCATATGAATTACGAAGGGTATCGAATGGTGTTGCTTTGACAATCACAGCTGGGGTCCCTTTTTGAATAAGACCAAAAGAAGAAGAATAAATAACTACGCCCTCTTGATTTTGAAGGGAAACCATTGCGTTATTTTTGTGTGCGTATTCATCAAAAAGTGGTATAGCATTTTGAAACGTAAGATCTTTAGATTTATCAATGAGTTCCTCTATTCCCGTTTGAAGCTGATTTGTCTTGTATTGCTCATAAAAAGTAGGAAGAAAGAAGTATAAAGTTAAATAAATCAAGGCTGCAAAGGTTAACAAAATGAGGGATGTAGTCATAAAAAGCTTATAGGTAATTTTCTTCATCTTCATGATTTTTACGATCCTATTCATCGATTTTGTACCCAATGCCCTTTACTGTTGTAATATAAGGTATATCTAATTTTTTTCGTATGTTTTTAATATGTGTATCAATCATTCTTGTTTCTCCATGGTACTCGTATCCCCAAACTTTTTCTACGATACTTTCTCTTGTGATTACTTTTTTCTTATTTTGAAGTAGTAGTTGCAGAATTTCGAATTCTTTTGCTGTTAAGGGGACCTCCACTTTATTTACAAATACTTTATATGCATCGCAATCGACATGCATTTCTTTAAAAACTAAATGGTTCTCCGGATTTTGATTATAACTTCTTCTCAGTACCGCTTCGACTCGTCTAATTAAAACATGAAAAGAAAAAGGTTTCGTAATATAATCATCGATACCAAGATCAAATCCCTTCATTTGATCTTGTTCTTCTTCTAACGCGGTTAGCATAATAATTGGTATATTCGAATGACTTCGAATCATACTGGCAACTTCAAATCCATTAAGGTTTGGCATCATCACATCTAGAAGAATTAAATCATAGGAGTGCTTATTAAATTGTTTCATACCTTCTAATCCATCTGATGCAACTGTAACAGCATACTGCTGAGTCATTAAAAATTGTTTAATTAATTCCTGAATTTCTTGATCATCCTCGACCACAAGAATATGATAGTTCATTATAATATCACCTCTGGTAGCCATTATAACCTTACTATCTGTAGTTTATCTGTAGTTTTACGTGAATTAGGAAAGAGTGAAAGAACTTTATATACATTAGAATGGTTACAGAGTTCTGAACTCAGAAAACGTGTACATGTTGATTCAAATAAAGCGGGAGCAAAACATGCTCTTGATCGAACTGTATTTTTCAATCGATTAGGAGAAATTCGTGATCGTTTTTATAAGGATCAATTGCATAGAGAGTATGGTTTGCAATTTCTTATTTAAGCTATTTTATTATGAAATACGGTATATATCACGTGCAGTAGATGTTTTACGTACAAAAGGGGCTTCACTTGGTTGGGAACATGATTATATTCGGAACTTGAATCAAGAAACAAATTTCAATAATGTAAGACCATTATGTGACAAAAATCCTGTAAAAAAGTGGTAAAATATATAACCGGTTAAAATACGTCTCAATTGTGTTTAAACGTACAGGTGAACCCTAGTAGTCTATTAGTTATTAGAGATTCTAAATCGTTTATGATGTGATGGAACTACATTTGAAAAGAAATTTTAATTTTAGTAGAAAAAAGTATTGCTTTTGGAACGATAAGCGTGTAATATTATACGAGTCGCTGATAGCAACAACGCAAAACGCGACAAACGAAATAAAAAACTTAGTTGACATTGAAACATTAAAGTGTTAACATAAGGAAGTCGCAAACAAGCGGCAAACGAGTTCTTTGAAAACTGAACGAAACAAACAACGTGAAACGTCAATTTTTATTTTATGATGCTAGACAAACTAACTTT
>NZ_JAGDQK010000085.1:0-5561 GCF_017498755.1 Bacillus sp. XF8
TTAAAGACAATCTCTATTTGCCAACGCAAAGTATATAACTCATGTACCTGTTCCATCGGAACCCATTCCCAAGGTGTATTCGTCACGTACATGTTTAATCCCGCTACAACTTTACTTTTCTCTGAGTACGTTCTATTTTTGGATTTTTCTTTTTCCGCGATTTTTGCTTGTCGTTTTTGAAGTTGCTTTTCTGTTAGTCGGTTAAAAATAACACGTGCAAACAGCTGTTGTTTATCACCGATATAAGCATGTTTTAATTCAAATGTTTCTCCAGGCTGTAGTTGATTTAAAATTTGTTTCACATCTATTTGTATGTATTCTGATTGTTTCTTAATTGCACCATTTTTAAAGCATTCTGGGTTTGGATTTTTCACATATACATTCGTATTCAATTTTAAACGAGAAATATAGTATGTACCTCGTTGATCCATTTGATCTAAGTCTTCCAATGAAAAATAACCCAAATCACGAATACATAAATCCCCTGGTCGTAAGGTATCTAAGCATTCTGTACCAAAAGTTTTGTCATTATTTTTTCCTGGCCCAACTTGAAAGTTAAGAAATTCCCCACTGTGCAGATCATATTCTAATTGAATTTTGATTCCAGCTGTTTGGGCACACCCTCCAGAGCCTGGATATATATTCTCTAAAGCATTTGGCACTTGGAATAAGGTAGCATCTAGGATACGAATTCGCCCAAAATAAGAGAAGAGATGATTAGAAAATTGCGTTTGTTCACATACTTTTTGTTGTAACAGTAAAGAAAAAATATGTTGTAAAAACAAAACTGCTTTTGTATTTAAGCGTTTATTTAAGCCCTCAGGGCTGAGTAAAGTACCTGTCGCAGCATGAAGCCTACTATATAATCGGACTAAGGGATCGCTTGCCACCCGTTGACTGATCCAAATACAAATAGTAGCTAAGTCTGATCCAGAAAACTTACGTTTTCGCTTTATGAATCCGATTTCTCTTGCAAGTTCTTCTAAGAATACAGGTGTAACATATCGTTGTAATTCTTCAGCAAATGGTAGTAGTTCATCTTGAATCGAGAGATTCATAAGAAAACGTCATCCTTTCTAATTTAGCTTGTTTAGAAAGGATAACGTTTTTTGGTATTTGAGGGTATTAAAATTTCCTAAGTTGATGGGCATGTATGGTGACCCCTTATAGAGCTATCACTTCGGTGATGGCTTTTTGTTTTGTAGGATAATCCACTTTTCTGTCGAATTGATAGAGTGGACATAAATATAGAACAGAGGAGGATGTTAAAATGAACTACTTTGTTATCCTATTTACGCAAGGTGAAAATTGGGAACAAGGAAAAAGAATTTGGGAGCAAGATTTGGAAAAACACAGAGATTTTTGGAGAGAATACAGAGAAAAGACTGATAAGGTAATAGGTGCAGGCCCTTTTACGGATGACGCTGGCGGCATGATTATTTTAGAAATAGAGAGTCTTGATGAGGCTACAAGAATTGTTAACCTTGATCCTGCTGTTATTGGGAAAATATTTAAAACAACTGTACACCCGTGGCATCCACTTTTGAAAAGATTTTAGGATAGTGTTTTATATAAGGGGTACCGCCACACATCCTTAAGTTGATGGGCATGGGTACCGCTCAACATTTTAACGAAAATATACACTAAGCAAATTTCAGCATAAAGTAAGCCACTTTTTCTTAAAATTGTTTCTTCCTTTTCTCGGCGAAAACCAGCAATAATCCAAACAAATAATAAATGATACTTACCGTAATAACACCATAAACAACCTTATCTTCAGGAAACTTATGTATGTTTAGAAAAGTTTTCTATATTTTTTCATAATAAAAAATATAGAGTTTGAAAAGAAACCTTGTAAAATCAACTGATTATAGATATCCCTAATATAATTTTGATTATTTAGACAATGATAATCACTAGATCTGGGTGTGTGTTAAGCCAGTAAAAAGGAACACTTAGCCCATTGTCCCTAGCAATAATGAGACTTTTATAGTCAGTTGGATTTAATACTGTACTCAAAGCGGGTTGTAGCTTATCCAGTATTGTGATAATAATGATGTAATGATTGGCATAAAGCTCCTCCTAAATTATTACTATATGATAATTATACCAAAATATCCATTTTTTATATAATAAAATAAGTATCGGAGCACTGGTTCTGTTGCAAAATTTTCTACATGAAGCTACACTCTAGAAAACAGGATCTAGGAGAATCAGACATGAGATATTTTAAAGGAAAACAATTCAAGAAAGATATTATTTTAGTAGCTGTCGGCTACTACTGCCGTTTTTCTTTAGGTTATCGTGATGTATCTGAAATCCTGAAAGAACGTGGTATTTCAGTGCACCCAACAACCATCATGCGATGGATTCATGAATATGGCAATCCCATCTATCAAATTTGGAAAGTAAAAAATAAATCTGCACGCTTATGAAACCATTCATGCCCTATATAAACAAAGGCGAAGTCTTCAAAGAGACTCCGCCTTTTCAACGTACAATGAACTTCAACAATTACTAGCTACTTCCTAAACATTGTTCTTCATTTACCAACCTGTTTATGCTTTTTTCAAACTTTGCAACAGAACCAGTTTAACCATCATCATGTTCATGGAACTTTAGGTTATTTAAGTCCAGTTGAGTTCAGAAAACGAGCCCTTAAAAAAGCAGTCTGAATTTGTGTTGACAATCCACACCTCCATCAATACTATCAAAAGAACCTTTATACTGTTACAGCTTGAGAAATCCATTGAGCAGTTAGTTCAGGAGATTCAACAGGAAACTGATGACCGTACTGAATACGTGTAATATCCAAGTGTTCAAACTGCTTTGGGACATGATGATCTTTGTCCAAAGCTCCCCATAGTATCTTAATTTTCCTCTTATCCCATGTCTCGGGATTTAACTGAATGGATTTTGATATAGTTAAGCAAGACATGACCGTAGCGTTAGTTTTACGTATACGGGGGGATTTTAAATCACGGACCACAGAATGAGCGTAATTACTCAATAACTGACTGGATGTTCTGAAGCTATTGGCTTGAAGTAGCTCTTTTTCCAAACGGGCGGGATCCATATATTTTAGAACGAAACTTGTAATACGTCGAAATCTATATTTAGGTTGGATAGGATGCAGTACTGGCTGCAATAAAATGAGTTGTTTGATCAGTGAGGGCAGCCGTTCCATCACTTGAGCCGCAATCAATCCGCCAAATGAATGCCCCACTAATATAACGGGTCTGTTCAACTCAGTGATCATAGTGGAAATGCTCTCTACATAGCCTTCTAGCACAGAAGGATTATGGTGATAAGGGGTACGCCCAAATCCAGGTAAATCTACGAACCAAGTATTTAAACTGCTTAAAAATTGTGAGAGGGGCAAAAGGGCATCAGCATTGCTGAACGTCCCATGAAGAAAAATAATAGGTGTTTTATTCCTATCTTTCTCTAGCGAAACTAAGTTAGCCCTTCTTCGTTGACTAAAATCTTTCTGCTCATTTTGATTCAGGCCTAAATGATTTAACCGATAATCCAAATCACTAATGATAAAAGGGAGCGTGGACGGAACTACGAATGAATTTCTGCCGTTCCTTTGTTCTATTTCTAATTTACTGTAAACAGGGAATTCCGACTTAACAAGAAAACTCATGGATTCTTTAGGAATACCAAGCATCTTACCAGCACCCATTCTAAGCACAGTTTTCAATAACGGAAGCGGTATAGTTCCTAACGGCTTTGTTGTCTGCAATTCGTGTGCCATGAGTTTGATGAAAGTTCGGATCGACGGACTCTCTTGCTTAGAATCTAAAAGATAGTAGGTATTGCTTGATAACCCTTCTGTATTAGCAAGTTTTGAAATAAACGAAGCCACATGATCAATATGAACCATTGGTAACCAATAATCGTCGCCGCCTGGAACAAGCGACATAAGATTTCGCCTTACGGCATCGACTAAGATGCTAAGGCCTCCAATCTGTTCTGTTTTCCCTGAGAAGGAGTCTCCGACGATTACACTAGGATTAACAGTAGATAAGGGAATGCTCATGTTATGAAGAGATTTTCGTATATAAGAGTCGGCTAAAAACTTCATTTTTTCATAAGGCGGTTGATTGTCCAGCAAATGATCTAGATCCAACAATGCATTTTGTTCATGATAGGGACTCATAAAGCCTACGACATGGATAAAATGCTTTAATTCTTTTGCAGCATGGATATCCTGTGCTAGCCGAGCAAGGGATTTTGCAGGGGCGAGGAAAGACTGCTCAGCTTCACTGAGGTTCAACTCAATATTCATTGGACCTCCTGCATGAATAATTAGATCAGTTGCAAGTAATTGCTTGTAGCTGTCATCACTTAAACCTAATCGAGGCTGCGTTAGATCACCGATAACAGGAACAATGTTGTTCTGTTGATCGGGTGCCAGTTGATTGATGATGGTAAGAAGACGATTTTTTTGACGTACAAGTGCATAAATCTGATGCTGAGAAGCTAACTCAGCGATTAAATGACGTCCAATATAACCAGTTCCGCCGGTCATGAAGATTTTCATAATAAAAACACTCCTTTATTATTTTATAGTACTAACTAGTACTAATATATCTAAAAATATTACTTTAGCATGGAAGCTAAAGCAGGAAATAAATTTTTGATCATATCTTGGTTGTTAGAAGCTTGAGCCAAGAAGAGAGCACCCTCAATAGAGGAGACAATCAACATAGCTGTTTGTTTAACGGGCAGCTCTTCCTTTAGTTCTTGTCGTGCAATCCCTTGGGCTAAAATCAATTCAACACCATGCAGCTGTTTTTCAAAAAAACTCTTGATTCTATCTCTAATTTCAACCGCGTCAATAGGCGTCTGTGTATACAGAGTCAGGAAAGGACAACCGCCAAGGTAGTTATTTTGTTCAATAGTATCGCTTAAAATGTGGAGTACCGCTTCTAATTTCTCCTGAACGGTGAGCTCAGTTTGAGACACAATATAATTAATTCGCTGCTCGTAATGTGCTATCAACTGATTAACAATAGCGAGCAGCAGCTCCTCCTTGCTCTTAAAATAATAATAAATGTTCGTTTTTGAAACTTTGCTACGTGCGACTATGTCGTCCATGCTTGTTGCCAGAAAACCTTTAGTAAGAAACAATGTAAAAGCGGATTGCAGAGCAATATCTTTATTACTAAGTGTATTTTTTTTCATATTAGTACTATACAGTACTATAAATGGAGAGTCAAGGGAATGATTGATGAAATGCATAGGGGTTCGACCGAGATACGTGTAGACTCACTTTTATTTCCAGATACAATTTATTGAACTTATAAATATCATTTCATCTATTTTTATTAAGGAATTTGTCTATTATGGGTACACCCCATTGCCATCAAGCTAAAATTTTATAGTACCCCCAGAACGAAATTTTATGTTAACTTGTAATAAAAAGCTTATTTCTTTGTTTTGGGGTGGATCTGTTTTCTTAAGTTGATGGGTATGTGGTCTTACCCCCGTCAAGTAGACAGCTGTAAAAAAAGACTATGCAGCCATCGAGATTCGATATTCAATCGGAGCTC
>NZ_JAGDQK010000086.1:0-5092 GCF_017498755.1 Bacillus sp. XF8
AAGATTTCCATATCTCATTCTCCTGCTCACACTTTTTCTACAGGTTATCTCAGTTTAGAAATCTTTGCAACAGAACCCAAATTACTTTGCCCCTGGTTACAAGAACACTAGTACTAGGCCACATAGGCTGAACTCCATAAGTATTTGAATTTAAAAGCATACAGGAATACAATATATATATCATATGCACTCTATTTTTTAGAAAGAAGGTAGTAACATGAAAATAAGTTTTATATGGATAAGTTTACTGATATCTTCCCTACTTATCACAGGATGTAATAACATAACTTCAACTGACAAAAAAGAAAAAGAAGAAAAGACAACTGCAACACATGAAGTGAATTACAAAGATCAAAAAAATTGGGAGTTTGAATCAGGCGATACACAATCACCAATCGCCATTGACACAACTAAGACACAGAAAATGAAAGACAATGGAGCAATCGAACTTAACTATAATAATGCTGTACTTGATGAAGTAGATAATGGCCACAGTATCCAAGTAGACGTTACTGGAACAGCAAAAATCAATGGTCGTTACTTTGATTTAACACAATTCCATTTTCATGCACCTAGTGAGCATAAACTTGATAGTAAGCATTATCCAATTGAAGTTCATTTTGTAAATAAAGCACAAGACGGTCGTCTAGCTGTTATTGGTGTGTTCTTTAAAGAAGGTTCAGAAAACCAAGGATTCAAAAAAGTGATTGATAGTATTAAAAAAGGTGATAAGAACACTTCTGTTGGTGAAATCAATATTGCTGCTATGCTTCCTACCAACAAAAGTTATTATCACTACCTTGGTTCATTGACTACTCCCCCACTTTCAGAAAATGTTGAATGGTATGTCATGAAAAACCCGGTAGAAGTTTCAAAAGTACAAATAGAAGCTTTCCAAAGCTATTACAATAATAATAATCGTGACATTCAACCATTAAACGAACGTCTAATATTAAAACACGAAGAATAAATAAAATTGCCCCCCTACTAAACCCAATTAAATTAAGAGAAGGTATTAAATAAGGAAAAATCTTCAAATAGATTTTTCCTTATTTATTTTGTTCAAAAAGGTCGTACCCTAATTTTACATAGGTGATATATTGAGAAACGGATGTTTTAAGTGTGAAATTAGGGTGTAAAATAAATAGAGAGAAACTGGAGGATTTTTGAAAGTGAAAGTTGCTTATGCGAGAGTCAGTTCTATGGATCAAAACTTAGATCGACAAATTGTGGAATTTAAAAATCACGGTGCGGAAAAAATATTTGTAGAGAAAAAATCCGGAGCGGATTTTATGAATCGTGTAGAATTTAAAAGAGCTTTAGATTTTGTACGAGAAGGTGATTTTTTAATGGTAGAAGCGATTGATCGATTAGGACGTGACTATAATGAAATCATTCGTACAATAAATTATCTGAAGCAACAAAAAATCGGTTTACTTGTTACAAGTATGCCTATATTAAGTGAGCCCCTAGGTGATCCGCTATTAGACCGTTTTGTCAAAGATTTAATTCTTCAACTCTTGGCTATGATTGCGGAAAGAGAACGAACAGAAAGTAAACGACGACAGGCACAAGGAATAAAAATTGCGAAAGAAAAAGGGGTTTATCAAGGGCGACCAACCCTTTATGGACCAGATGCGCGAGATCCTCAAAAACAAGCTGTCTATTATCAAATTGTACAAATGTTAAATTCAGGATTACCTATAAAGAAGATTGCTGAAAAAAATGGCGTGACAAGACCAACGGTTTATCGTATCCAAAAAGAACTCGAGGAAGATATTAATTGACAATAAAGTTTAATCAAAACTAAAAATGTTGATTTTTCAATAAAAAAATCCCTGCACTTTGAAAAATATTTGAGAAAAATGCAGGGATTATCTTTTATATGGATGTTACGATTTTAAAAATTGATTTGAAGCATTATCGTTCATTTAAAGGGTGTTAAAATGATACCTCTGTATTGTAAGCACTATTTAGTCATAACTAATTTTCATCTTCCATTTTTCGAAATAGTAACCATTCGACTAGTACATAGAGCACAATAGGCAAAATAATGCTAAGAATGACAAAAGTTTGATTTTTACCATCCTGCACAAATTCTTTCGTTTGTGGAATCCTTAATAATAAACCGAATATTCCTAAAGTGACAACGAAAGTAAGACCCCCAAAGAATTCACGTTTCTTCTTGGATATAACATAAACGGTTCTGTTGCAAAGTTGAAAAATAACCAAAAATAATGAGTATACGATACATGTTCTTGTATATTTTATAATGTTTATTCGGAACAATTGTATTTTCATTCTATATTTTTGGGGGCGTTTAAAACTTTGCAACAGAACCAGTTAACCCTAATTTAGAAAGCATTTGAAATTGGCTTTTATCTCGATCTAAATCTGTAAATAAACGGAAGTATAAGAAACTAATTGTAAATATAAAAAATACAACTCCTACTAGTACACTAAGAATAGATAGTATCGCATTCACTTGTTTACTTTCTAACCATTTTAATACCGGGGAATCAAATATAAAAGGTAGATATGCGTTTGTATAATCATTTGGAATTATCTTTGTAAGTTTTTTAGCCACATCTGCTGTTTCATACATGTTTTTAATTAAAAAACGATAGTCTATATATTGATCGACCTTTGCTTCTCCTAACTGTGTATTTAGTATTGTTTCGTACATTGAATCCGAAACAACGACAGAAAAATTATCAGATGGGCTGATAATATTATCCATTAATATTTTATTACCAGAAAAATTATAATTCATATTACCGTGTTCCAGTGTAAGGGATGAAGACAGTTTCTTTAATTTCTCTTGAGGAGCTACTCTCAGATACATTTTTGATGGCAGGATTAGACTGTCTGTTTCCTTATTTAACGTTTCTGCTGGGTATCCTAGTGTTTTGGCAGTTGCGTTGTAATCAGTCAGTTTCATAATTGGTGTTGCGTGACTTGTTGTATTAAAACCAGTAGAAGTTACTAATTTATATGAGAATCCATCATTATGTAATTGTTTCTCTATTTGAGAAATATGAAATGCCTCCTCCTTGTTGTGTTTAAATGATTTATATTCAAATGCATAAGGACTGTTAACTTCCGCTAATGCTCCATTTCCAATAGAAAGACAAGTACCAATAGAGGTAAAGGCAACTGCGGAAAGTACACTTACTAGAAAGAGTGTTCTTGCGTTATCTGTCATTCGATATGTTAACTCTGAAATCATTAACATATTGGTTTTTTTTAAGAAAGTGTATTGACGATTTTTCAATATTTTAATGACATAAAAGCTGAGCTGAGTAAATAAAAAGTATGTTCCTAATACAGTTAAGAAAACACATAGTAATAGAACATATATCTCAATTCCTTTTTTTAATGCCATATTTAAATAAAACGCTGATACATATCCAATGCAAATACAAAGAATTGAGAAGAAAGCTAGCCATTTAGATGACTTTGGTTCCGTTTTTGGTTTTTCTTCAGATTTCATGAGTTCAATTAGCTGTGATACCTTCATTGTTCTTACAGTGAAAAAAGAGACAAGTATAAATAAAATAAAAAACATAAGAGATGTCACTAAAATTGCCTTAGTAGGAAAATGAAATGGAAGCCCACCTTTTAATAGGAAAAGGGAACCACTTATCAGTAAGATTAATTTTCCAAAAACTAATCCAAGTCCAATTCCAACAATAATTGCAGAACATCCAATTAACATATTTTCCATGAAAATTAGCTTTTTTAATTGTACGTTAGACATGCCATGGAGTAATAAAATCCCAAATTCCTTTTTCCTTGTTTTTAAAAACATAGTAATAGAATATAGAATGAAAAAGAAGGAGAAAAATACAATTAGATATTGAGCAATTTTAAATCCTTTTGTACTTAACGAACTCATGGTCTCGCTGGTCGATACAAGATTTCCAGTGAAATTAGGATGAAATACAAGCAATTCAAAAGTAAATAGAATCATCACGGCAAATGTACTACTCAAAAAATGTCCAAGGTATAATCGTTTATTACGAGTGACATTATTATATACAAGCTGACGAAAATTCATGTTAATTACCTCCTAGTAAAGATAGTACATCTGTAATATCATTGTGAAATTTTGAACGATTGTCACCGCAATAAATTTCATTATAAAAAGATCCATCTGTAATGAAGATTACTCGATCACAGTAACTCGCGGCTACTGGATCATGTGTCACTAGCATCATAGTTACTTGTTGATCTTGATTTAATTTCTTTAGGAGTTCCATCACATCATTTGCCGCTTTTGAATCTAAATTTCCTGTTGGTTCATCTGCTAATATTAATTGAGGAGAATGAATGAGGGCACGAGCAATGGCGGTTCGTTGAGCTTGTCCTCCTGAAATTTCGTAGGTTCTTTTATTTAAAATCTGTTCAATCCCCAGTTTTTTAGAAATAACTTCTACTTTGTTGTTCATTTCATTCAAACTTACATTATCTAATGTAAGTGGTAAAACAATATTCTCTTTTACAGTTAGAGTATTCATGAGGTTAAAGGATTGAAAGACAAACCCTAGTTCACGGCGTCTAAATAATGCTAAATCATTAGAAGATAAATAATGGGGATTTTTTTCGTTAATAAATACTTCTCCTGATGTTGGTGCATCAATAGTAGAAATCATATTCAGTAAAGTTGATTTGCCACTTCCTGATGCTCCCATAATTCCTACGAATTCTCCTTTTTGTATTGTCAAATCAATATTGGAAAGAGCTTTATAAGATACTTTTCCTGTATTATAAATTTTACTTAAGTTACGGACTGTTAATATACTCATAGTTATTATCTCCTGTTCGTTTATTGGCTATATATTATTTAATCTAAAGTATTATAGTCCTCATATTGAATTGTCTTACATTTACCTTACAAGCATGTAAGAATTCTATCTTTTAAGAAAATTGTTTCAGAGGAGGTTGAAGATCTAACTCAACATATTTACAGTGTATAACGCCTATTAAATTAAAGGAAGGAACCTATCATATTTCCTAATAGGTTCCTTTTTTTAATACAAAAATTTCAAATGTATAGAGTTATGCTTCGAATCGTTTCCGTTTTCATAAA
>NZ_JAGDQK010000087.1:0-5069 GCF_017498755.1 Bacillus sp. XF8
ACAGAGTCTCCTACAGCAAATCCAGTTGTTACGCTATTCCCATTCGCTACAAAATTTCCGTTTGCAGTACTAACAATCTTTTGCCATTCTCCAACACCATCAGGAGCTTTACGTACTTCTTTAGAATACGTTAGACCAGCATTCGTTGGAAATGTCCATCCTGTGGCCACTCCTGCGTTATCACCAAGCATCATTGGATTTTGATTTAAAATGGTTGCATCTGCATTAGATATACCTAGCATCGGGATTGGTTTAATGAAGTTTTTGAGTACGTTATATACTTCTGTCCCCATTAATGTTGCACCAGTTTGAACTGGATGTGTTCCATCGCTTGATAGCCCGGTTACAAGTGATCCATCTGTTGCATTTATTAACGTTTTCGCCATATCTACCAAAATAACATTTGGATTGTTGATAGCGTAATTTCTAATCCATGCATTAGTTTTATCTTTGACAAGCTTTTGAGCAGCTGTTGTGTGATAATGCGATGGTGTAACAGTAGATGTAATAATCACAATGTTGTTTTGAGTCAAGATTTTATAAATGTTTTCTAAGTTTGCAATTAACGCTTCATAGGTAGTATTAGCAGATATATCATTCACTCCACCCATAAAGAAACAATACTGAGGCTTGTACTGTAATACGTCTTTATCAATACGTGCAAGCATCTGATTAGTTGTATTTCCGCCTATTCCAGAGTTTTTCAAAACATTAAATGGACTACCCAAAAGAACATTTGCCCAACTAAAATAACCTTTAGAATAATTGTATGCATACGTTGTGGTTTCAATAGAATTTTGCTCGGTAATACTGTCACCAAATAACACGATTGTATTTGATTTAAACGCAACTTTTTGCGACAAAATCCCAATTTGATTTGTGTTCTCGGTTGATTTTGCAAGTGCTGTTTCGGCTGTTTCTTTCGATGCAACTAAGGCGGGAATATCCACGCCTTCAAGCTGTTCTCCTGCATCAATTGCTTTTTGGATTACACCGAATTCATTTGTTGATTCAATCGCATCATCGCTTGATAGAGATTCTTCAACAAGGAATGAAATCTTTTGTGTTTCTATGACCTTTCCGTTCTCTTCAATTTGAATTTGTCCAATTACTTTACCAACGGCAGCTAACGTTTGAGTTTTCAAGATGATTTGGTATTTCCCTTTAAGCGCATTAATCGCTTGGCAATCGTCTTGGAACACTCTCGTTCCGTCCGGCTTTTTAAAGGACATTCTCACTGCTGTTGCGGTTGATAAATCAGCTTCTAATGTTTTATTTGTGATGTTCAACAATAACTTAGCACTGTTTTGATCGTTTTGTGAAAATCTAATCTCAGGCGCCGTTGAAAGATTTACTAAATCAACATTGACTTCGTATGTTTTAAAAGTCATTGTCTCACTCCTTTTAGGCAAAATAAAAAGAGAGACGTTTGTCCCTCTTTTTTTAAAAACTTTTTATATTTTATAATCACTTAAACAATAGCTAATAAACTCTAAATAGCATTACCTGCTTCCACTAAATAAGCAGGAGTAGTATTAAATTTATTTGTACACCCTTTGAAACTGTTACCTGTAACAACTACGGCTTGTGACGTACCACTAAATTGAACGCCGTTTGTAAAACCTCTTACAACGCTGCTTGTTATCGTTACATGTTCGCAATCTTGTGTATTGAAACAACTGTTTGCTATTGTGCCCGTATTTGTGGCAATCGCCGATACACTCGCATTTTTCACATTGATAAGTCGAATCATATGTGAGCTGTATTTCGAACTATCTACCGTCAACGTCATGTTAACGATATTTACACGGTCCGCCATAATGTATACACAAGCCGAACCAACTGCTCCCACTGGATTTCCTGGCAGGATGTCCACGTTACTAATATTCAAAGAACCACCCGTATGTCCTGCACGTATTGGTGCGTACGTATCTCTGAAACTGCAATTCTCCATAATTAAACCGTCACCAGTGGTATGACTATAAATTCCATATCCATCAACCGCGCCGCCAATGTTCGCACCAATGATTTTCATATCTTTAAATAGTTTACCTACATAAATACAAGTTGATTTCTCAGGATTTCTATCACTTGGTGCTTGAAGTGATTGCCATGTGCCTCCGTTAATTGTAACGTTGAAGTGACTGCCCGCCTCGGTTCCAGATAAACGGCAGAATGCATTCGGGCTTCCTAACGATGTACAGTTTTCAAATGTGATATTCCCCATTTTAGAACCTGCTGGCGTTTGTCCTACCGCAAATCCTCCAACTTGTTGCGTCGAATTCGATGCATCTGGATAATTATCTATTGCTATACAATTAATATAGCGAATGTTTTGTAAGTCGAATTCCGGCAAATGAATGTGTACCTCATAGCCACAACCGCGATTATTGATAGCCTTACAGTTTATATATTCAATATATGACGGCCCGTCGTCCAGTTCAAAAGCATTCATGGAAGACGAGCCTTCCCCATTAATCGTACAAGAATTTTTCACTACACATGTATCAAATGCGATTCTAGTTGAAAGACCTTTGTGAACGGATCCTATAGGTGCTTTAAAGTTTTGATCTGTAACACTGATTCCGTCTTCCTTAATGTTGTCGCACTCTACATTGAAGTATGAATAACGAACAGAACGAAGATCTAAAGCTCCTTTCGCATTTATAACTTTGCAGTTTTTAACTTTAACATAGTCACTAGTAATAAATTGCAATCCATATACAGGATTATTAGCAGCATCGAATGTAATATTTTCAATTGTAATATTTTCGTTCAATCCAACGATAGGTTCTCTATCAGTAGCACTAGGTAACTTGTAAGTTGGAAAATTAGCATTAATCAACATCGACCTAGAATAGAATCCAGTGACTCCACCAGTGTTTTTGTGAACAATAATTGTATTATCAGGATTCTCACCAATGATCTTTGTTGATGATTTAACAGCTAGCGTGCCACATAAATATATTCCTCTCGGGAAGTAAATTAGTTTTCCAGAATCAATAGCAGTTTGTATAGCTTTTGTATCGTCCGTTACTCCATCACCTTTAGCGCCAAAACTTTTAATGTTCAATACCATATCTGAAATTAACATATTGATACTTTGAACGTCTGAATCAATACGTTTTTTTAGAGTAGCATGACTTACTCCATTTACGTCTACTCTCGCTTGAGCAGCTTCTACAGAAGAATCGCCCTCAACTACAATTTGATTCAGCTGTTCTTGAACTGATTGTGATGTGATATTCGCTGTTTCTGATGTTATTTTTGCTTCTTGCGCTATCTGTTCAGCTGAAATTGAGTGTTGTTCAGCTGAATTAGATTTTTGTTCGGCTGCAGTTGCTTTACTTAAAGCGCCAGTTGCGATTGCATCCAATCCAGCTAACTCTTTAAAGTTATTATTCAAATCATTGCGATATTGTTCATTCCAATTTGTTCCTAATTCTTTAATGACCATATCACCGCCTCCTTACTGCATTCTCATTCTAAGATTGTGGAACTTGCGATGCTTGTTGTTGCAAGGTAGCCAAACAATCAGAACACACATTTAACGTACCTAATTTGTACAAGTGCGCATTCTTTTTACACATATCGCAGAATGTATCTGTTTTACGTAAATAAACCTGGTCATGATCTGAGAAAATCTCAATAACATCACCAGGTTTAACGCCGATATCTTCCAGTTTATCTAATGGTATTTTCACAGAACCGTCTTCACTAATTGTTACTGTAACGCCTAAATATTGATATGCCATATTATCCTCCTAAACTGTTATAGTAAAATTCGCCCACCCTAGTCCACCAATGTGACCATAATATCCCCATCCTTTGAAGCCATTCATATATCTGATTGTTCCCATTGAATCAGGGGTTCCACCATTCACATTTACACCATCTGCACTTAAGTGACATTTAAAAACAGCTTTTGGTGCTTCGACGTAAAATGAATTAGATGGATTCAATACTTTGAAAGTTACTCCGTTTGAAGCTTCAACCCAATAACCGCCATTGGTCGCATATTGGCTAATACTACCGGAAGCTTTTGAATATAAATTCCCGCCAGTTAAAATATCGATATGACTATTGGAATCTAGACGAATCATGCTTGTATATGCGCTTAACTGTTTATCAGAACGCAAATCGATTCCGTTTATTCCTTTTACAGTCATTAAATTATCTCCATAAATTCCCGGTGTTGTCACCGGGCAATTAAAAACGGCTGACTGGCTGTTGAATGTTATATTATTTGTTCCTCGCAGGAATAATTTATCACCAGATAATATATCCATATTACTTGTTGTATCTAAACGAAGCATATTTCCATAAGCACTGATTTGTTGATCTGAATGAAGGTTAATCCCTTGTTTACCTGTAATCGTGGTGAGCTTATCTCCATAGAGTAGAACATCTCCGTTAGAGTTGATATTCATTTTACTTGGATAATATGGATCACCTTCACTTGTTATCCCTTTTGCAATCCCAAAACTTGCAGCATAATAAGTCCCTAGATTTTGTTGTGAGATTACTAATGTTCCATCTTTGAAATTTGTATTATCTACATTTTCATGAAGTAAAATTGTCGGTTGAAGTCTACCATCTCTGTTAATGTAGTATCCGAGAAACAATCTAGTTAAGTTCGATTCCATCAAACGAATGAATTGTTTTTCTATATGAACGTAATTGGCTCCGCTATCTGTACGTAATGTGGAACCTTTAATTTCTCCTGCTAGAATTCTTTCTGCAACAATCCCTCGTCCAGTAATGGCATTTTTAAACGTTGTTCCACCATCAGTACTTACACCTAAACCTGCACTATTTAAAATCACAACGTAGTTTGGATTAGTTTTATCTATCGCGATTAATCCTTTTTCAGTGATATCAATTTCACTAGTCACACCTAGAATCATATTTGTTACGTTTGCTACTTCTGCTGCCATAGCATTAATTGGGAGTTTTTCTCGACCTTCCATTAAGTCATTAATTGTTTTTGCGGCATGGTTCAAATTAGCTTGATATCTTTTTGTGATATCTTGACTACCAAACGTTAATTGAATGTCTAGAATATTACC
>NZ_JAGDQK010000088.1:0-4911 GCF_017498755.1 Bacillus sp. XF8
GGGATTCTCTCCGATTGAATTTTTGAAGCCGGATGAGCTGCAGGATGTGATTGAGCGGATTGAGAAGAAAGCTTCCAATACGTATTAATACTAGGTTTTTAGACGTAAAGGTGACCTATTGGTGACTTAAAGAGTCACTAAAGGTGACGGAATTGGTGACGGTTAGCGCACTTATTTACATTCATTATTCTGTATAAAAATTAATAATTAATCGGACAACAAACGGTTTCCCTGATTTCTATGAGCACTTTTTATAAGGTGCTCTTTTTATTTGTGATCACTTTAGGTGACACTTCAACAGTCACTTAAAATATACGGTTACCAAACTCCCCGAATTTCTTTACTTCTATATCGCTGACTAATCGAAAGTCTGACCACTTCCTTCTATTATATATCCCTTCTGTCCTCCCCTCTTATTTATCGACTGTATTCTCAATAATCTACGTTAACTCTCGTCCTCCTCCCCCTAACTCCTGAACAACTTTCCTCCTCCGATTTATCAACGTATTCTCTCGTTATTTATGCTTAGAATCGAAATTACCTTTACCGCTTACCTTCGCCTTTACTCTTCGTTATTAATACGCTACGGGGCAAGCCCTTGCTAACGCCTCCCGCTATGGGCTACGTCCTCCACCTCGCTTAGTTATTAACGTTTCTCTATTACTTGCTCATTTCCTTCGAATTTAAGCTTGCTTAGGGGTTGACTGTCTTTACGCTTTTTGCTAGCGGAAGGAGGACGGTCTAGGAAACGATGAGGCAGGCTTCACCCCTAGGCGCCACGTTAAAAAATAAACGTGGCGCGAAGAGGTAAAGTACATACTAGCGTCAGTCGTTGGCTGAGGTTTCCGCGTACGCCCCTTCCGACTTCGGCGATTGATTTCTCTCTCGCCCACCGTCTTTCTACATTGCAGCATGTCCCACAATGCGCGCGTAGATAACCGCGCCTGACGATGCACCCCGCTTTTACGTATCCATAAAAGCGCCATGCGTCCACTCCTTACCGTTAATGGCCGTAACCGCCTAGACCTGTACACGCACGGAAGGGTTATGCGGCTAAAGTACAGCGCCTTACTTTCCGACATTGGCTAGGCTCACCTGTTCAAGTTTTTAGCGTGGTGTTAGGTCGTTCCCACGTTCGGAAATCACCTCCGCATCTCCTAAAAAAGACAATAGGAAACTAAGCCTCAAGAATCCCGTTTTTAAAAACGGATGATTACAAGAGGCTAATCGGAGAATTTCCGTTATTCAGTTGTATATACGTGAATTCACGTACTATAAGATATAAGCAATAACCATATCGACGGCGTACAACATACCGCCTACTCCAAAGACTCCCCAATACCAAATACGATCAGATAACGTTTCTAAGCCGAAGTAATCGTTTAGTTTTGCGAACATAGTACGTTTCCTCCTCTGTCCTCTTTATGTAGCAACTGGAACATACTGATTGTCGTTTTACTTATCGCTTGTTTCTTAATCGACGCTCCTGATTTAAACTCAACGTGTGTAAATACGTAATAGTTAGCGTCAGTTTCAATATATACGACCGTATGTAGATATCCTCCGATGTTTAGTTTACGTACTTTAAACATCAATATTGCGTTCTCTATTTCGATTGAATCTACGTTGTTAGTAATCTCACGTTGTAATTCTGCGGGTAATTCTTCGAAGGTTATGAATTGGATAGCATTAAGAATCGTTTTAAATTCAAACATTTCGTTTATCCCCTTTCAATATTCCGTTATTTCGTAATCCATACTTGTATTATAATTACGTTATTTCGTAATTGTCAATGATTATTTTTCCGTTATTGCGTAATTCCTTACGAAACCTTATAATTATAGTAATTACTATTGTTCGAATTTTAACGAGGAGGATAACTATGCCGAAAGTGCATGTTACTTTAGATAGTGTTTTAAAGAAGAAAGGCAAAACTCAAAAAGACTTAGCTGCATTAACAGGTATTAGACCTGCCGCTATTAGTGAGTTATATAACAATCAACGGAAATCTTTAAATAGAGAACATCTCGATAAGATAATATCAGCGTTGAATATAACGGATATTAACGAATTAATTACAATTATTGAGGACTAAGGAGAACGCTATATATGATAAGGCGTTCTTTTTTATTGGAGAAATTTACCGTAAGGTTTGGTATACTTGTAACCGTAATATTACATATTGGGGGTATGCTGCATGAAAAAGCCGTTCTATAAAAAATGGTGGTTCTGGGTAATTATAGTGTTAGTTGTGGCTGCTGTAGGAAATAACGATGATAGCAAGAAAGATGAGGCAAAAGCGACTTCCAACGAACCTAAACAAGAGACACAAAACCAAGCAGAAAAAGAGACTAAGAAAAAGATTGAAGCTGAAGAAAAAGAGGCGGAAAAGCAACGTAAACAACAAGAGAAAGAAGAAAAACAAGAGAAGGAAAGAGCCGAAAAGGAAGAAAAGAAAAAGCAAGCGGAGATTGACAAAGAAGTTTCCAAAACTAAAGAGACAATACGTAAATTACTTATGACGACTGATAAAACCATGACTGACTTAAAAAGGTCAGTAACTAATGGTGGAAGATTATCTGAAATCGATACTAAGATGCTTTCAGGTGATTTAAAGTTAGTCCTTGAGCATGTAGGTGATATCAAAAGTGTCAAAGGTGAAACAGAATCTATTAAAAGTTATGAGACTAAGTTAAACGATTTTATCCAATCGTTTGAACAAGGTGAAGAACGCGACATTAAAGAACTTATACGTGACATTAAAGCATTATAAAAAATCGACCGCCCGTAATAGGCGGTCTTTTACGTTTATATCGATAAATTTAAGCGTCATTCCCAATCGTAGATAACATGTACGATAGGTAAACGTACAAACGAGACGAGCACACTTTCCATTTATTGTATTATGCGTAATTTATACGTAAAGGAGTGTGATTATTCGTGAGCTTAAACAACGGAAGAAACTGTAACCATTCTGCGATTTCTTGTCCTGTGCCTGGTTCGGTTTCCGTTCCTTTTCCGGGTGCAGCGCCATCACCGACTCCAGCTGCAACTCCTCTCTTATTTTTTACTCCATTGCCGCCAAACCCACCTCCTATTGCTTTACCGGAAAATACGAGCAATATCACGATTATGGAGTTTTTAGTTCCTGCCCGAGCAGTAGCAGAAAGGCCAAGAGTTCAACTAGACGCAACAATGAGTACAGAAATTTTTGTAGATACAGGAAATGGAAACGGGGGTAGTATTGATTTTTTTGATGTGGATAACATAACGTATCAATTATTCCGTAATAATACGTTGCTGACAGATACGATTGTATCCGGAAATTATCAAATAGGTTCGGGAGACAACACGTTCTATACCTTTAACTCTACGTTTACGTGGGTAGATACGCTACTTCCAACCAGCCCAATATTACCGCCAGACCCGATACTTCCAACTGATCCGATTCGCTATCGAATTGTAGCGAATGTAGGAGATTATAGCGAGGGAGTAAGTGCTGAGGTTAGAAATCGTGGCTTTATTGGAGTAGTTTATCCGACCGACCCTATTTTTCCGATTGACCCTGTACTTCCTGCCCTTCCTATCGACCCTATTTAGCGAGTACTAAAAACGTAAACCGACTCCGTTAAAGTTTACAGAGCCGGTTTCTTTTTCGTCTACTTCGTACGAATCACTTAACGCACATATTACTTCACGTTCACATACGAATCACTAGCCGTAATATAGTACGTATTCCCTTTCGAATTGTGCACTTTATACTGCGGTGAGCCGTTCACGTTAACTTTAGCGTCGATAGCAAAACCAAGTCCAGCGTCAACCGTGCCGGCTACGTACGACTTGTTCCACGTAGCTTTCGTGTAGAAGTTTAGGTCGTTTACTTTCGATACGACACGGCTACCTGCTACGCTAGTACTTGCGTCTTTACTATATCGAATATACGACGAATCATATTTAACCCATTGATTACCGCCTAAGTTAAGCCATTTTCCACTAGTCGTATTTACTTCGCCCCAAACGATGTATGATTCCGCTTTTTGCAATTTACGGAGTACACTGTAATCTGTGCCAGGACCTTTGCGTAAGTTGATGTTAGTACCTTCGATGTATGCAACGCCACTAGTTGGATTAACACTAGGTACTTCTGGCTTAGGCTCCGTAGGGTTTACCGGATTAACCACGACAGGCGCTTCGTTATTATCGTATGCTTTCTTAACGTCTGCTCTAAATTGAGCGATAGATACATCGTGTGAAGCTAAGTATGCACGTGGGTCTTCATGATCAGTACCGCCTAGGCGCTTCGTTACATCTTCGTGAGTCCAAAGGCCTTGTTCGACTGTTAAACCGTTGTCTTTCAGGATTTTCGCTAGTAATTTAACGTAACGTTCATACGAAGATTTAAATTTCGCTGGATTACTAGTTTCCGATAATTCAACGTGTACGAATCGTTTGTTAGCTGCTGGACCTGCACCGTAAGCGATGTACTTCGTATCTGCGATTTGAATCGTTTCGTTCCAGTCAGTCGCGAAGTGAACGAATGCGCTTCGCCAAGTACGAGACTCGTAGTTTCGGATATTAATAGCGGGCGCTTCGGGTGTAGCGGTCGAGTGAGCTACAACGCCCTCGTATGCACCGACTCCGTAACGATACGCTTGCTTAGGTAAATCCGGAATAAGCATGCGATTAATCGACTCCGCAAACGCCCCGCCCATGAACGAAAAAAAGACTACCATTACGGTAGCCATCGAGATAAATAGTTTATTAATACGTTTCATTTTACGTCCTCCCTTTCAGAAAATAAAAAAGAGAGAAGTTATTTAACCTCTCTCTATATAAGCCGTATTTTGTACAGTTTTAAATTACTTTTCGAATCTCTGCTCTGCCAAACTTAATTGTCCCTATGAAATCAAA
>NZ_JAGDQK010000089.1:0-4895 GCF_017498755.1 Bacillus sp. XF8
TACATCCATTGCCCTTTTACTTTCACATACGTTTCATCGACTCTCCAGGAATCATTTGTTGTCTTAAGATGACGTCGTACTCTTTCATCTAATTAAGGTCCATATTGATGCACCCAACGCATAATTGTTGTGTGAGCGATTGATAAATCTCGTTCTTCCATCATTTCCGCCAGGTTACGAAAGCTCAAATTGTACCGTAGGTACCATCTTACTGTTAATAAGATTAGTTCAGGCTGATAATGTTTCCACTTGAATAAGTTTTGCTTTTCCATACTGATCACGTCCTTTTTAGAGTACTAGTATCAGTATGTCCAAATTTCAGAGATTAATTACATAAGTCTTATAGTTTTTGCACCAGAACCGCCCACGGCTACTAAAATAATATCTTTCTTGAACTGTTTTCCTTTAAAGTATCGCATTTGTGATTCTCCTTGTTCTTTTTTTTCTAGGGTGTAGCCTCATTTAGAAAACTTTGCAACAGAACCTTATTTTTTCTTCTAATAATGTACACGTTAGTCAAATAAGTAATTATTGTACTTTCGATATAAAGTTATGAACTGTCTTATTAAAAACATGGGGTTGACAAAGGTTACTTGGGTCAAAAGAATCATTAATAACCTGTATCTCTGAATTTTTTATTAAATTTGCTACTTGTTTCATCATCTGAACACCTAATTTAGTATGGTCTCCAACTAAACAAAGGGTCGGAGCTTCTATAATCGATAAATGTTTATTAAATTTAATTTTATTTATTGCTTTTCTTTGAATTTTAGCTTCATGTTTTCTCATGTTAAACATTACACTTTCCATCTCTGTGCTAGCCAAAGCCCATCTTTTATACGAGACTTTTGTTAATTGGGCTAACCACTTTTTAGGGAAATTAATAACCCAAGTTTGGTTAGCACCAATCATAGCTAATAATTTTTGAAAGGAATCAATGGACGTGTCACAAAAACTATCCACTATTACTAATGCCGTAACAGTTTCGGGATAAGTAATGGCTAACTTTTGAATTAAAACACCGCCATACGAAACTCCAACAAATATTGCAGCTTCAATCTTTAAAAGGTTTAAAATTTCCTTTATATCATTTGTTTGCATTTCCAAAACACTTTCAAAGTGACAGTCTAGTTTTCCAGAATTTCCATTACCTCTTAAATCTATTAAAATTACTTCGAAAAAGTTTTTAAAATACTCTACTTGTGGTTTATACATCGAGGAAGAAGCACCTAATCCATGTATAAAAATAAGAGGTCTCCCTTTACCATAAGATTCATAAAATATTTTAATTCCGTCTTTAGTTCTTAAATAAGGCATTTCTCTCCCCCTTAACATAAAAATTTTACCATCATCTTCTTATCCTGCTTATGTTAGTTAAATACATTCCCTCACAATCTTCTATATATACTTTAACAGGTTCTGTTGCAAAGTTTTTTAAACTAAGCTAAACTTTCGAAAAAGAAAACGAGGAGAATCACAGATGGGATATTTTAAAGGGTTCTGTTGCAGTTATCTTGAAGTTGCTGCACCAAAATGAGTTTTCTAATCTAAATTTTTTTTGTAAAATCATGTATTTTTTGATTAGATTCTGTAGTATTGATTATATATTAAAGATGTGCTGCTATTATAATAAGTTTGAAAAAGCCTCAACTTCTGTCCGAAAGTAGTCTTCCACTTTTAAACGTGAAGGTGCGACAGCGCCAGTGAAAGTGGAAGATGAATTTCGGTTAGGGGTAGCCTAAAGTTGTCTCTTTTTCATGCTATTATATTATCACTTTGTTCTGAAAAGTGATTAATGCTCTCATATCTGACTATATGAAAGATATGTTTGTTCGATTGGATGAGAATTACAATATTACCTTAGTCGAATGGAATCATGATACTGAACATGTGCATATTTTGTTCAAAATACATCTGAATACTGAAATGTTAAAGTTTATCAATGTTCATAAAAGCGCAAGTTCTCGATTTATAAAAAAGCATTTTCCATCAGTAAAAGAAGAACTTTAGAAAGAGTATTTTGGGGCAAAAAACGTTTGATTGCTTACAACGGATGGTGCGCCATTGAAAGAATAAAAAAACACATAGAAAATCACAAAGCATGAGGTGAGGGATTTTGATATGGCAAACAAAGCATATAAGTTCCGTCTATATCCAACACCAGATCAAGAGCAACTTCTTATGAAAACTTTCGGTTGCGTTCGTTTCGTCTACAATCAAATGTTGGCTGAACGAAAGGAAACGTATAAGCAATTCAAGGATAACAAAGAAGGATTAATGAAGCAAAAGTTCCCTACTCCTGCTAAATACAAAAAGGAGTTTGTATGGCTCAAAGAAGTAGATAGCCTTGCATTGGCAAATGCGGGGCTCAATTTGCAGAAAGCGTACAAAAACTTCTTTTCAGGTCGTGCTGAATTTCCAAAGTTCAAAAGCCGTAAGGCAAGACAATCTTACACAACCAATGTGGTCAACGGAAACATTATGCTTTTGGAGGGCTATATCAAATTACCGAAATTGAAACTTGTAAAAATGAAACAACATCGGGAGATTCCGTCACATCATATCATCAAGTCTTGTACGGTTTCTCGAACTAAAACAGGAAAATATTATGTTTCTATTCTCACCGAATACGAACATGAGCCTATACTAAAAGAAGTACAAGCTGTTGCTGGTTTGGATTTTTCTATGAATGGCTTATTTGTTGATAGTGAAGATGGCAAGATAGCCAATTACCCTCGTTTCTATCATCAAGCCTTGGAAAAATTAGCGAAGGAACAGCGTATTCTATCACGCAGAAAGAAAAGCTCTAATCGTTGGCATAAACAGCGTCTGAAAGTAGCGAAGCTATATGAAAGAATTGCGAACCAACGAAAGGACTTTCTACATAAAGAATCGTACAAATTGGCGAAACTATATGATTGCGTGGTTATCGAAGATCTCAACATTAAGGGAATGTCACAAGCCCTCAATTTCAGTAAAAGTGTTGCTGACAATGCATGGGGTATGTTCACGACATTTCTCCAATACAAGTTAGAAGAGCAGGGAAAAAAGTTTATCAAAATAGATAAGTGGTTTTTATCATCCCAAACTTGTTCTTGTTGTGGTCAAGTAAAGGAGTCTCTATCTCTTTCGGAGCGCACATTCTACTGTGAATGTGGTTTTATGGCAGACAGGGACTGGAATACTTCTATCAATATCAAGCGTGAAGGATTACGATTGTTAGCATAAGCATATATAGAGCAAGGAACAGGATCGATAGCTAAGTAAATTTCGTACCATTAGGTACGATTACCTTAGAAGTCCCCACCTTTAGGCAAAGTGTAGGTGGAGGAGTTCACATGATGGTTTTTTGAATTTTTTACGGTTCTGGTGCAAAAACTTCAGGATAATTACAATAAATCTATAAAACTTGGACATACTGATACTATTACTCTAGAAAGGGTAAGTAATTGGTATGGAAAAAGAAAATTTGTTCAAATGGAATCATTATCAGCCTGAACTAATTCTATTAACAATTTCTTATATATATTCAAAAAACACGATACCCTTAGGCGTATTTTAAGGCATTTAATTATAAATTTGTGTATAAGGGCCCTGTTAAAATTGTAAATTTCGTTCAATTGTTAGTTTGAAATAAAATTGCGGTGTTTTAAAAAAAGACGCGATGTTTTGAATAAAGTCGTACCGTTAAATCAGCAGGATGAGTTCGATGAGGGATAACTCCAATGTTTTCCAATTCGTGGTCTGTACCTCTTATAATAAAGAAAAAAAGAAGATGATTACGATATGCCAACGTCAGTATATAAATTGGAATAAATTCTAGGGAGGATATTATATTGAATACAATTGGTGAAAAAATTCGTGAATTTAGAAAAACATATAATTTATCCCAAAGGGAATTATGTGACGGAATATGCACAACATCTCAATTAAGTCTTATTGAAAATAATAAAATTAAGGCTAAACCTGAGATGATACAATTATTTTCAGAACGAATGGAGTTACTAAAGTCAAATGTCGCAAATCAGAGTGAAAATATAGGAGAATTCTTTCTCAAAGAACGACAAGAACATGGAATTACACAAAAAGTCCTATGTTATGGAATATGCACAGTATCTTATTTAAGTAAAATTGAAAATAATAAGCTAGTTCCAAGTCGTAACATTAAAAAAGCATTATATAAAAGGTTAGAGGAAATCAAAAATAATACAATAGACTTAGAAATACTTGATTTAGAAAAATTATACGATAGTATGATTTATTTTTTAAATAAACAAGAAACTAATAAGACTAAAAGGATGTTACATGAAGGTTTAAAATCTACAAAAAATCATCCTAAATTACATTGTTTATTTTTATATCAAAATTATTTATATTTTGATCAAACAAATCTAAAAAGTTTTCTTGAGACAACAGCTATTCCCTTTTTTGAACATCAAAAAGATAATAAACAATTATCTATATTTTATATTGATTTAGCAACTTGTTATCAAGAGGAAGGTCAATTTGAAAAAGCATGTCTATATTATCAAAAAGCTATTTCTTATATGAAGATATTAAAAAACACGAATGTTATATCGTCTCATAAAAATGTTCAAATGCAATTTTCATAGGGAAAATAAATGATGTTTAATGTTTGTTATCTGTACAACACAAACTCTAAGAATAGTCGTGACTGGAAATATCCTTCAAAAATGAAATATGTAAAAGACCATCCTTTTTGAAGTGGTCTTTTTTTCGTAAGAGATCCAAACAAAATGGAACAAAGAAAGAACGGTTCTGGTGCAAAAACTATAAGATTTATGTAACTAATCTCTGAAACTTGGACATACTGATACTATTACTCTAGAAAGGGTGCGTGATTGGTATGGAAAAAGAAAATTTGTTCAAATGGA
>NZ_JAGDQK010000009.1:0-59765 GCF_017498755.1 Bacillus sp. XF8
TCTTTTTGGACAGGCATTTCTTTTTGCGGCTTTATTTGCACTTCTTTTTGTGTTTGCTGCATAGCCGGTTGCTGCGTAATTGGTGCAGATGGATATAGAGTTTCTTCTTCCTCTTCTATTCCAAGCGGCGTAGGCGTCGCTGCAAATTCTTTTTGTTGTACCTCTTTTACATATTCTTTTGGAGGAGCTGAGCCAGCATCCATATTTTTTTTCACATGCACACTGCTAGATGGCACTTTTATTTTCATACCTGGCATAATCAAATCGGGATTACTGAGCTGCGTATTCGCCTTTTTTAACGCTTCAAAATCTGCCCCGTACTTTTTCGCAATTTTCCAAAGGGTATCCCCTTTTTGCACGATATGAATTTTCAAATTTTCCCCCTCCTGTATTACTTATCTATAAACAAAAATAACGTAAAGTGAAACTCTCCTCTATGGTTAACCACTCTAACTCTTACCGTTTAGTCATGCACAATGTTGTACGAATATGAAAAAATACAATGATTCCCTCAACACAATGTATGACTATAATTAGCTAATTATGTTTAATAAAAAAGCGACGGAAACCCGTCGCTTTTACACACGCTCTAACATACGATTTAAGGCAAGGACTGCTTCTTTTGTCACCTGCTTATCTACTTGAATGACATTGATTTCCTCTCCACGCTCTATCGTTTCTAACGCCCATAACAAATGTGGTAAATCAATGCGATTCATCGTTAAACAAGGACACATAAAAGGATTTAATGAAATAATTTCTTTATCAGGATGCCTATGAATAATCCGATTGACTAAGTTCATCTCTGTACCAATTGCCCACTTGCTCCCAGATGGTGCTTGTTCAATCATATCGATAATATATTTTGTTGATCCTGCATAGTCAGAAGCTGCTACCACTTCATAACAACATTCTGGATGAACAATAATATTCATATCAGGATGATTTTTCCGCACACTTTCAATATTTTTGACAGTGAAATTTTGATGAACAGAACAATGTCCTTTCCATAAAATCACCTTTACCTCTTCTATATCCCCATCATACTCTAATGAATCTGTATGCGGATCCCAAACCGCCATTTTATCTAATGGAATACCTAAGTCATACGCTGTATTTCTTCCTAAGTGCTGATCTGGTAAAAAGACAAGTCGCTCTTTTTGAGTAAATGCCCAAGACACCATTTTTTTAGCATTGGAAGACGTTACTGTTGCACCGCCATTACGACCGCAAAATGCCTTAATAGCTGCCGTAGAATTAACATATGTCAATGGAATCATCGTATCTCCAAATAACTGCGTAAGTTCTTTCCAAGCTCGTTCTGTTTGTTCAATATCTGCCATATCCGCCATGGAACAGCCAGCACGCATATCTGGTAAAATAACAACCTGTTCATCTGTCGTTAGCATATCTGCTGTTTCAGCCATAAAATGCACACCACAAAATACGATATATTTTGCCGCTTTATTGCTAGCTGCTACTTGGGCAAGTTGCAATGAATCGCCTGCAGCATCTGAAAATTGAACGACCTCATCCTTTTGATAATGATGCCCAGGAATAAATAGCGCTTCCCCCAGTTTTTCTTTAATTTCACGAACACGCTCTTCCATTTCTCGCACAGACATCATTTGATAGCGCTCTGGTAACATTGTTTCGATTGGCTGAACCTTCTCTAAAATACTCATCGATAATCTCCCCCTCTAACCCTCTCGCCTTAAACTTCAATATTAAAGCTAATATCTAACGCCTTTACAGAATGTGTTAATAACCCAAGTGAAATGTAATCTACCCCTGTTTTGCCGTATTTTGATAATTTTTCAATTGTAATGCCCCCCGATGCTTCTGTCACAATTGCACTTGGAACAATTTTAGAAAACTCTCGAACTTCTTCCGGTGTACGATTGTCGAACATAATAATGTCTGCCCCTGCAGCAACCGCTTCGCGCACTTGTTCTTCGGTCTCCGTTTCCACTTCAACTTTCACCATATGTCCAAGCTTTTCTTTTACAGATGTGACTGCCTTTGTAATAGACCCTGCAAAAGCAATATGGTTATCTTTAATCATGACACCATCGTATAATCCGAAGCGATGATTAAATCCACCTCCGCATACAACCGCATATTTATCAAACATGCGTAGTCCTGGTATTGTTTTTCTCGTATCACAAATGCGGGTATGGTCACTTTCTAACGCACGAACCGCTCTTTGTGTCATCGTTGCCACGCCACTCATACGCTGAATCACATTTAATATAACGCGCTCTGCTGTTAATAACGAGACAATCGGGCCTTGTATAGTCGCTAAAGTGTCGCCCTTTTCTACGAAATCCCCATCTTTTTTATGAAGCGCGATTTGGATTCTGTCATCTATTAATCGAAACCCTTGTTCAATTACCGCTGTCCCGGCAAATACTCCTGTATCTTTCGCAAGGAATGTCCCTTTTGCCTTTAAGTTATCAGGAAAGATAAGCTGCGATGTTACATCCCTTTCTCCAATGTCTTCTAGAAAAAAACTTTCTAATGCTTTTCTTACCTTTAACGTGTTCATAAAACCCCTCTTCCTCTCGTTACACAAATTGTAATTTTTTATTTGCAAGAATAATTTCTTGCGTTATTTTATTTCGGCTTGGGTAATCTTCACGATAGTGACCACCTATGCTCTCTTTTCTTTGCAGTGCAGCCTCTACAATGAGCCCACAAACTGTTAACATGTTTATAATTGTTATCTCTTCATTTGTAAGAGCATCGTATTGTAATTGCATACTTTGAACACGATACTGATCAAACCATGTCTGCGCATACAATAAATTCTTTTCTGTTCGCACAATTCCGACATACTTTATCATGTACTCTTGTATTTCTCTTTTTGTTGGTAACTGAGGAATTACGGGATTTTCATGTATCCCTTCGTTACTATTTATCTTTCCTTGTACTAGATGATCTAAAATATGTGTTCCAATTCGTCTCCCGAACACAAGCCCTTCTAACAACGAATTGCTCGCTAATCGGTTTGCACCATGAACACCGTTACAGGCTACTTCACCGACAGCATATAATTGTGCAATAGATGTTTCTCCGTCACAATTCGTTTTCACACCGCCCATATGAAAATGAGCACCAGGTACAACCGGTATTCTATTTTGGTTTACATCTATACCATTCTTTTTGCATAATGCTGATACAGTAGGAAAACGCTCTTCAAAGTTTTGAATAGAAGAAATATCCAAGTATACACTTTCACCCGCAAGAAGTTGTTCGTGAATCGCCCGCGCCACTATGTCACGTGGTGCAAGATCGTGCTGCGGATGTACATCCAGCATAAAATGCTGTCCTTTTTCATTTAACAGGACAGCCCCTTCACCTCGCACCGCTTCTGAAACAAGTCCACAGCACTTTCCGCCTACATATAACATCGTTGGGTGAAATTGGACAAATTCTAAATCAACAAGCTCTCCACCAGCTCGGTACACGATTGCTAGTCCGTCACCTGTAATCGTCTCATCGTTAGACGTAAATGCATACACACCTCCAATACCACCTGTAGCTAATACAGTATGTTCAGCATAGTAACGTTGTATATTACCTTCACTATCACGGGTCACAACACCGTAACATGTTTCATTTTCTATAATTAAATCGAGCACCATTTCCTGCTCCACTACCGTAACGTAAGGAGTTACTTCCTTAATCAAATGCTCTAATAAGTTTTTTCCTGTTGCATCTCCCCCAGCGTGTAAAATACGTCGTTTTCGATGCGCACCTTCTTTTCCAAGATGAGGTCCTTTTTCACTCCCATCAAATTTCATCCCATTTGTAATGAGCTTACGAATCTCTTTCGGCCCTTCTTCAACTAAATATTGAACTGCTTCTTCGTTGTTATAGCCACAACCAGCCGCTATCGTATCTTCGTAATGATTATTCGCATTGTCATAGGTAGCTACAGCTGCTGCAATTCCACCCTGCGCTAAATGCGTGTTGTTATTTCGCTTTGATTTTTTTGTGATAATCATCACATTCTTTTCGTGACAAATCTCTTTCGCAACACTAAGTGCTGCAACACCACTTCCGATAATTAAGACATCTGCACTTGGCATGATCATTGCCCCCTAGTTTACACTTTTCAACTGTCTTGACACCTATATTTACATAGTTTTAAAATAATGACAAGAGTTTTTTTACAATTCATATTTTCATTGCATTATTAACAAATGTAAAAAAAGAAAATGAATGTAACTCTACTATGGAGAGGAATATACATGATGATATATCTTGATTATGCAGCGACAACACCTATGAGTGAAGAAGCGATAAAAACCTATACAGAGGCAGCAAAACAATATTTCGGTAACGAACAAAGTTTACATGATATTGGCGGGTCAGCCTCTTCTTTATTACAAATTTGTAGAGAGACGTTTGCAGAGATGATTGGTGGAAAGGAACAAGGTGTCTTCTTTACAAGCGGCGGATCAGAATCTAACTATCTGGCGATTCAATCACTTTTACACGCTAGAAATGGTAAACATATTATTACAACACCTATAGAGCACGCATCCATTCGAAGTTATTTTCAATATTTAAAAAAGCACGGATATATAATTACTGAAATTCCTGTTGATACAAGCGGGCTTATTCATTTAGCTGATTTAGAAGTAGCCATTACAGAGGATACTGTTCTAGCAAGTATACAGCATGGCAATTCCGAGATCGGGACAGTTCAACAAATCGCAGAAATTGGAGCACTCTTAAACAAATATAATATTTTATTTCATACAGATTGCGTTCAAACATTTGGTAAACTTCCAATCGATGTGACAGAAATGCAAATTGATAGTCTCTCTGTTTCTGCACATAAAATTTACGGGCCGAAAGGTGTCGGAGCTTGCTATATAAATCCACAAGTTCGTTGGGGACAGATTTTCCCTGGAACTTCTCATGAAAGAGGATTTCGCCCCGGTACAGTAAATGTTCCTGGCATTGCAGCTTTTTTAACAGCGGCAGAGCATATATTAAAAAAACAAAAAGAAGACAACTTTCGTTTTAAGCAATTACGATCTTATTTTTTAGAACAATTCCAAGCTCTTCCTCTTGAAATTATAGTAGAGGGACATTCTACTGCTTGTTTACCACATATTATTGGGGTTACAATAAAAGGAATAGAAGGTCAGTATACAATGTTAGAATGCAACCGTCGTGGAATTGCTATTTCAACTGGGAGCGCTTGTCAAGTTGGCAAGCAAGAACCTTCAAAAACAATGCTTGCAATTGGAAAAACGTATGAAGAGGCAAAACAATATGTCCGTTTTTCTTTTGGACAGCAAACAACGAAAGAACAAATCGATACAACTATTCGTGCACTACACACAATTGGAAATCAATTTTATAGAGGTGTTAAGTTATAATGAAGCAAAATGAACAAAAAAAGATTTTAGGCGAAGAAAGAAGACAACTCATCCTACAATGGCTTCTTGCAGCAAATGAACCGTTATCAGGAAGCGAACTATCTAAAAAGACAAACGTTAGTAGACAAGTTATCGTACAAGATATTTCCTTATTAAAAGCGCGAAATGAACCAATTATTGCAACTGCACAAGGGTATTTATATTTAAAACCACAAGCAAAGCAGCAAGCTTTTGAACGCGTCATCGTCTGCCAACATAAACCAGCAGAAGTGCGCCAAGAGCTAACAATGCTCGTTGATCATGGCGTTACGATTAAAGATGTGAAAGTGGAACATCCTGTATACGGTGACTTAACAGCCTCAATTATGGTAAGTAACCGCTTCGATGTAGAACAATATTTACAAAAGATCGAAAATACAAATGCTTCCTACCTATCTCAACTAACAGATGGTATTCACCTACATACAATCGAAGCAGATTCAAAAGAGAAATTAGATGCAGCTTGCGATGCGCTAGACCGCGCTGGATTTCTCGTTTATTAATGTAAAGCACAGAGTCTTTCACTATTCTCTGTGCTTTTATTTTTAAAATGATATAATATTGAAATCAATTGTAAAGGAGATCAAATATGGGAATTGAACTCGTTCACTTTAGCATCGGCAAACCGAAACAAATGAAATATAACGAAGATAAAGAAATGATAACTGGCATCTGTAAAGAGCCTACAGAAGAAGCTTTTCTTTCAAAAGATGGATTTCGTGGTGATGATGTAGCAGACTTACGATATCACGGCGGACCTGACCGTGCTGTTTGTGTTTATCCATATGAACATTACGCCCTGTGGGAACAAGAATTCCACCGGACGCTTCCATCTTCTACATTTGGTGAAAACATTACTGTAACAAATATGTTAGAACGCGATGTTTGTATCGGGGATACATATCAATTAGGTGAGGCAATCATTCAAGTTACACAAGCGCGAATACCTTGTAGTACAATTTCCAAACGACTTGGTATTCCTGGCATATTACCACGTATTGTAGCAACTGGATATACTGGGTATTTATGTCGTGTTCTGCAAGAAGGTATCGTACGAAGAGACTCACAAATCACATTGCTAGAGCGTCATCCAAGCAATGTTTCCGTTCTGCTCTCTAACGAAATATATTTTCATAGTCGAAAAGATAAAGAAGGTATTGAAAAGATCCTTGCTGTTCCAGAACTAGCAGATGTTTGGCGTGAACAGTTATCAGATCGTCTGAAAAAGTTAAAATAATGTAAAAGATCCCACCGTATGAAGTGGGATTTTATTTATCATTACAACCAATAAGAAGAATAACTACCAAGCACCGTTACAGAAAACCCTAGTGCTTCAAGCTCCATCGTCACGCCTGGCAATAATACGTCATCATATGCTTTGTCTACATCAATTAAGAAAAAGTAATTACCAAGACCCGTTTTCATCGGACGGGATTCGATTTTCGATAAATTTAATTTTCGCCATGCGAAAGCCGATAATACTTGATAAAGTGCCCCTGCATAATCAGCAGGTAACGTTACCATCAAAGTCGTTTTCTCACCGCGGTTCTCACCATTTTTCGGCAATAATGCACGCTGTTTTTTATGTAACACGAGGAAACGCGTATGATTATTTTTATGCGTGTGAATATTGCGCTGCACAATTGTTAAATCATACTTCTCTGCTGCTGCTTCGTTTGCAATTGCTGCAATCCTCTCTTCCGGGTGTTCTTTCACATACTGCGCTGCTGCACTTGTCGATGTCATATCACGGACTGTTACACCCTTTAATTCCTCATTTAAAAACTTATGGCACTGCGCAATCGCATGTGGATGAGAATGCACTGCATATACTTCATTCCATATTTTTTCATAATTTGGGTGGACGAGCAAATGCTGCTGAATGGGCACTGTAATTTCCCCTACAATAAAAAGCGGTTGTTCATGCACAAGATAATCAATCGTAATATTGACCGATCCTTCAATTGCATTTTCAAGTGGTACAACAGCGAAATCAACATTTCCATTTGCCGCAGCATCTATACAATCAGGAATCGTTCGATACGGTACATGCTCTGCTTCCGGAAAAAAACGACTCACCGCCATATTTGTAAATGTTGCTTCTGGTCCTAAATAGCCAACTCGAATCATCGTCTTTTCCCCTCTTTTTCGTTTTCTTACTGTTATACCATAAATATTTATATTCTTCTATGCAAATTTCGAATATTTTAAAAAGACTAGCACTTTCTGCTAGTCTATATGTTTCATATATTCTTTTTGGGCGAAGAAGAAATAAATGACTGTTGCTATGCAATAAATACCTATAACTTTTATACTTGTATTTAACACATTCATCCCCATTAAATTACCTAATGCAATAAAAGCAAATATACTATGTATGATTCCAACCACAATAGGAATAAAAAATAAACTTCCCATTTGCCATCTGACAATTCGCTTTATTTCCCCTTTCTCCATTCCTATTTTCATTAAAGAGCGATACTCTTTACGATCCTGTCCAATATCAGAAAACCATTTAAAATATGTCATGCTGCAAGTTGCTAAAAAGAAGAGAATACTAATAAATGAACCAATAAATAATAATACTGCCCCTCCTTCTCTAAACACGGTGTATATACTAATCTTATTTCTCATCGAAGAAGAATAATCTGGAGACACCTTCTCTTGGAGTTCTAACGCGAACTCTTTTTGCTCCTGCCAATTTGGAAGATTATAACCATAATATACATACTTTTCTCGGTCAAGAATAACAGACTCCCATTGTTTAAACTGTTCATCTTGTACAACTAATAATTGGTTATGGTGCCCAGCGCCATCTCCATTAAAAACCATGTCTGATTTAGATTCCTGTAATTTAATTTCATATGGTACTCCTAACATTTGAAAATAAAATATTTCCTTATCATACACATTTTGACCATCAAAGGCCATTGGGTTTATAAATGTGCCATAGCCTTTCTGATTGTTCAACATACTTTTCCCTTGCTTCTTTGCTTCTTTGTTATAGTCTGTTTGTGACATAACAGTAACGGGAAATAAGCGCCCATCATGTGTTGTGATAAACTTCCCTGGTAACCCGATAAACTGTACTTTCTCTACATTTTCATAACCATGTTTTTTGAATAGTGTTGAAAGTTCATTAGGAGAAATTACCTCATGAGATTCGATTCCTTTTTCTGTATAGGAAATTTCATGAGGTAATGAAAACATAGCGCTCTTTGGAAGATCAGAAAAATATGCATATGCAGTTCCTGTTGCTGTAATAACTGTTGCTGTCAAAATAGAAATAGAAAATAAAAACTTTGCATGATCTTTCAATTTGTATTCAAGGCTGCGAAGCACAAATAAATTTGGATATTTATAATAGAGATTCTTTTGTTTTTGAAGCCCTTTCAAAACAATCAAACTTCCTTGCGTAAATAAAAAATAAGTTCCTATAATTACAGTACTAAGAATGGGATAGAAGTAGAGGAATAACTTCCCTAGCGTTACTTTTACCGCAAGGGTATATCCACATAAAAGAAAAATAATTCCTAAACCAAATCGCCATTTCCCTACTTTAAAAGCTCTACGTCCTTTTCTCTTATCTAATAATAAATCAATAATTTCTAATTTCCGCACATTCCATAAACTAAATAATGCTAAAGAAAAAAAGATACATGAATATACAACAGCTGTCATCAAAATCGGTTTTATTTGAAAGATAAAATGAATTGCATTCTGTAAATCTAAGAGTATACTCAATGTCATTAAAAACAAGTTTGAAAATAACATTCCAACTCCAATCCCAATACAAGTTGATACAAAACCAACTACCACCTGTTCTAGAAATAATAAAATTGAAATTCTAGAATTTGTAGATCCCATTAATTTAAGTAATCCTAATTCTTTTTTTCTCGCATCAAGGAAAGTAGTATTAGAGCTTAACATAAAAAGTGCCGAGAACATGAGAATAAGATAACTACACCCTTGTAAACCCGACCTGATTCCAATGTGTACATTACTATTCGCAACTTCCGGATGATACACAAACACTGTATACATATAAAAAACTGCTACAGAAAAAGAGCTACTTAATAGAAACGCTTTATAACTCCGCCAATTCCCCCTTACATTTTGTATCGCTAGCTGCCTGATATTCATCTGCATCCTCCCTGTAACTTGTTACATAGGTAAAAAGCTAGAGGTTTCCCTAGCCCTTTACGTGTTTTAAATATCCTCTTTGTGCAATCATAAAGTAAATTGCCGAAGCCACAATATATGCTCCAATTACAATCACACCTGATTTCCATAAATCTAAATAAAGCATTTTCCCTAATGTATGAAGAGCAAATCCGCTATGAATAGCACCAATGAGAATTGGGATAAAGAATATAACTCCCATTTGACGAATTGCAATTTTACGAATTTCTTTATCTGTCATACCAATTCGCTTTAATGATTTAAATTGAATACGATCTTGTTCTTTATCGTTAAACCATTTAAAGTATGTCATGCTACAGGCAAAGAAGAAGAAGAGTACTGCTACAAAGAAACCGATGAACATTGTAATTGCCCCTTGTTCCTTTATCGCTTTATACGTAAGAACGGAATTATGGAAATTCTGTTGTTGTTCTTGAGCAATTTCTTTTTTCAATTCTACTACAAGATTCTCTGTTCCTTTCCAGTCTTCAATATAATATCCGTAATATTTTGTCTTTTCTTCATCTGATATAGCCTCTGCATATTTCACAAAGTCTTGATCATTTGCAATGAGATAGCCTTCATCATTAAAAACAGATTGCGAAATTGGATCATTTAACTTAATAGACTGTTTTTGTCCGTTCAGCGTAAACTCAAATGGCTTTGTACGATCTATCTTCACAAAGTCATTCATCATATCAAGTAAAACCATCGTTGCGCTTCCTGGTGCATTATGAACTTCCTCTTTCTTTTGCTTACGCGCTTCTGCATTATATTCCTTTTCTGAAATAATAGCTAACGGCATCTCATGCTCACCATTTAACAACGCTAGTTTTTGTTTTGCAGGAAGTTTTACATATGTTACTTTTCGTGCATCTTCAAACCCGTGGTTTTTCAATAGCTCTTGCATTTTCTCGTCACTAATAACATTATGTGTATTTACTCCCTTTTCCTCATATGAAATTGCATGAGGAGTACTAACTACTGTTTTATAACTCATATCTTCAAAGAATACGTAAAGCGTACCAATCGCTGAAGAGACAACAGCTGTAATAATGGAAATAACGAATAGAAAACGAGCATTATCTTTCATTTTATAAATAAGATTGCTAAGTACAAACATATTTGGATATGTATAAAAAGATTTTTTTCGTTTTTGTAACGCCTTTAATACGACGGTGCTACCTTGTGTGAATAGTAAGTACGTTCCTCCAATTGTCAATCCTACAATCGGTAAAAAGTATATCAAAAAATTCATAAGCGTTACTTGGAAACAAAGTACATATGCGGCAATAATACATAATATCCCGACTACACATAACCATGTAAATGCAAAAGGCTCTACTTTTTGTTTTCTTGCTTCTCTTAATAAATCAATAATTTGCAAGCGTCCCACTGTCCAAACACCAAACAATGATAAGAAGAAGAAAAGAATGAAGTATACACTAGCAGTAATGAAAACTGCTTTTCCATTCCATACAAGTGGAAGCGTTTTATCTATTCCAAGCAATACACTTAACGCTTGAAAGAAAAGTTTTGAACCAAGCATGCCAAGAGCAATCCCTATTACAATTGCGATTCCACCTAAAATCGTTTGCTCTAGTATGATCATACGGCCGAGTTGTGCTTTTGTTCCGCCTATTAATGTTAATAAACCGAACTCCTTTTTTCTTGCTCGTAAAAACGTTGAATTCGCATATAAAATAAAGAGTGCCGAAAAGATGACAACGATATAGTTCATGGATTCTAACCCTTTTGTAATCATCGTCTTCATGCTAATATTTCCGCTCACTACATCTGGATGATAAATGAAGGAAGCATACATAAAAAATACTAAAATCGATAAACAACTACTAATAAGAAAGGCTTTATAATTACGCCAATTTCCTTTTACATTATTAAGCGCGAGCTGGCGAAAGTTCATGATATTCTCCTCCTAGCATCGCAAGTACGTCTAAAATTTCTTGGAAAAAGGCTTGTTTTGTTTTTCCTTTATGAATTTCCGAGAAGATTTCTCCATCGCGGATAAAGAGAATACGCTCGCAATAGCTAGCGGCTACTGGATCATGCGTTACCATCGCAATCGTTACTTTCTTTTTCTCATGTAAATCTTGCAGTGCGCCCATTAATGATTTTGCTGATTTAGAGTCTAAGTTTCCTGTTGGTTCATCTGCTAAGATTAATGTCGGTTCATGAATAATGGCACGCGCAGCTGCGGCACGTTGTTGCTGTCCACCTGAAACTTCATATACTTTTTTATTTAAAATTCCTTCGATATTTAAAAACTTCGCAATTTCAAGTACTTTCGTATCAATTTCCTTCACAGGACGTTTCGCCATAACAAGTGGCAAAATAATATTTTCTTTAATCGATAACGTATCAAGCAAATTAAAATCTTGGAAGATAAAGCCTAAGTGCGTACGACGAAATTCTGCTAGTTTTGCTGCACGCATTTGGCTAATTTCTTCACCATTCACATAAACATGACCTGATGTTTGTTTATCAATTGTTGCTAATAAATTAAGAAGCGTTGTTTTCCCGCTTCCTGAAGGCCCCATAATCCCTACAAATTCGCCGTCTTCAATTTTAAAATTTATATCATGTAAAGCGGTCGTTGCCACTGAACCTTTTGATTGGTACACCTTCGTTAACCCTTTTACTTCAAGAACACTCATTTCTAATCCCCCTATGTGTTTTCTTCTTACATTTACTATAAGAAAAATGAGAAAAAGAAACGAGTGATTTCCCTTACAAAACCATTTGTTATCTTACAATTTTGTCATTTTTCTCATCAATGCATGATATTCTTCGTCTTTTGCAAATTTGAATGTAAATGTTGTACCTTCGCCTTCTGTTGATTGCACGTAAATTCCGTGATGAAGATTATCACAAATTTCTTTCGTAATATATAAGCCCATCCCCGTTGCTTCCCTCGTTTTTCGACCATTTATCCCAGTAAAGAACGGATCAAATATTCGCTTTACATCTTGCTTCGGAATACCAATTCCATTATCACGAATATGTAATAAAATCTTCTGATCCTTCTCCTCTATTCGAAACTGAATTTCTTTTTTATCCGCTTGTGAGATTTTTGTGTACTTAATTGCATTCACTACAATTTGACTAATTGCGATACTAATCCACTTTCTATCAGATGCAACCATACAAGTATCTTCTTCAAACATTAATTTTGGATATACAGAAGATTGAATGAAAGACTTTCGATTTTGATTAATAATATCTCGAACGACATCTATGACATTTACTACTTCTACTTTATAATCTTTCGCAAACTGCTCTAGCCTTGCCATATGTAATGCTAAATCTAAACCATTTAAAATACGGTTATTTTCTTCCCGAATACTTTCAACTGTTTCCCTTGCTTCACGGTGCGCTTTGCCAAATTTCTGCAACAATAATTCAATAACTGATACCGGTGTTTTCATTTGATGAATCCATTGGTTCATGAAAATCATTTGCTGCTGTTCTTTCGTATGCTGCTTATGAATCTCATTCATATATTGCTGTCTCAGCAAAGTGAATGCTTCTACAATCATTTCTTGTTCCGATGTATAAGAAGCGTCAACGAGTAAAGAGTCATGTAACGTATGCCCACCAGCAATATATTGTTCTATTCTTTTTAAAAACACGCTACGTTTTCGATAATCATACATGAGGTATACGAGAAACAAGACTACCCCTAATAAAAGTCCATATAACCACGTACTCCAGTCAAGTGACTTCTTTTCTAAAAGACTTTGTAACTGTAATACGAGCCCAAATAAGCAAAGACTTACAATATAAGAAAGGATTAAAGGAAAACGATCCATGAGGTAACTTCTAAGCTTCATATCCATCTCCCCAGTCTGTAATAAGCGCATAACCATACCCACGTTTTGTCACAATTGCATTTTTGATTCCAAGCTCCTCTAATTTCTTCCTCACGCGTTTTACGTTCACAGTTAATGTATTATCATCAACAAAAGCTACTTCATCCCATAGCGCCTCTAATAACTCTTCACGCGTTACATATTGATTGGCCTGTTTCATTAAACATTCGAGTAAATAAAACTCATTTTTTGTAAGTTCAGTTTGTTGTCCTTTCCACTCTACTATATGTTGCGACGGAAAAAGTAATAGCCCATTAACACCTAAACAATCGCTTTCTGTTGATGAAGCATACTCACCGTATCCGCGGCGCAGTGCACTCTTTACCTTTGCCATTACGACGTCTAAATGGAACGGTTTTGTAATATAATCATCCCCACCATTTTCAATGGCCATCACTTGATCCATTTCTCCTGTTCTTGCAGAAACGAAAATAATCGGCGCATTTGATACTGTACGAATTTGGCGGCACCAATAGAAGCCATCAAAGTACGGTAAATTAATATCAAGTAACACTAAATGAGGATTTACTTTTACGAACTCGTCTTTTATTTGACGTAAATCGGTCGCCCTGAATGATTGATATCCATATCTTTCTAAATGTTCCTCTAATATTTCTGCAATCTTTTCGTCATCTTCTACAATAAATACTTTATACATTTTTCCCCATCCTTTTATTTCAATAAATTCACTCCTTTTTCCATTATAAAAAAGACTGCCGTATTTTGGCAGTCTTAATCGATAAATTCAAATTCATATTCAAGAATTTTTACAATGTCGCCGTCTTTTGCACCGCGTGCACGAAGAGCTTCATCGATACCCATACCACGCATTTGACGAGCGAAACGACGTACAGATTCATCACGCGAGAAGTCTGTCATCTTGAATGTTTTCTCAATGTCATAACCAGAAATAACAAACGTACCGTCGCTTTCACGTGTAATTTCAAATTTAACACCTTCAGTTTCAAACTTGTACATTACACTTGCTTCAGATTCGTCTACAACCTCGTGTACTGGGAATTCTGGTGTCGTTTCTAATAAGTTTGCTACTTCAAATAATAGATCACGAACACCTTGCTTTGTTACTGCAGAGATTGGGAAGATTTTCACTTCGTCTCCCACTTTTTCTTTAAATGCTTGTAAGTTCTCTTCTGCATCTGGCATATCCATTTTGTTTGCAACAACAACTTGTGGACGCTCTGTTAAACGCAGATTATATTCTTTTAATTCATTATTAATTGTTACATAATCCTCATATGGCTCACGGCCTTCTAAACCAGACATATCAATCACATGCACGATAACACGTGTACGCTCAATATGACGTAAGAATTGGTGTCCAAGTCCAACGCCGGCATGTGCTCCTTCAATTAATCCAGGAAGGTCAGCCATAACGAAGCTACGGTTATCGCCTGTCTCAACAACACCTAGGTTTGGAACGATTGTTGTAAAGTGATATTCTGCAATTTTCGGACGCGCTGATGATACAACGGATAATAATGTTGATTTACCTACGCTTGGGAATCCAACAAGTCCAACATCCGCTAATACTTTTAATTCTAAGATTACATCACGTTCTTGACCTGGTTCCCCGTTCTCAGCGATTTCTGGTGCTGGGTTCGTCGGTGTTGCAAAACGTGAGTTACCACGGCCACCACGACCACCTCTTGCGATAACTGCTGATTGCTCATGCGTTACTAAATCCGCAAGAATTTGACCAGTTGCCTCATCTTTTACAACTGTTCCTGGTGGAACTTTTACGATTAAATCGTCAGCTTTACGACCATGTTGCCCTTTGCTCATCCCGTGTTGACCACGATCAGCTTTGAAATGACGTTGGTAGCGGAAGTCCATTAATGTACGTAAGCCTTCGTCCACAACGAAAACAACATCTGCACCTTTACCACCATCGCCACCTGCTGGGCCACCTTTTGGAACATACTTCTCACGACGATACGCAACCATTCCGTTACCACCGTCGCCGCCTTTTACATATATCTTGACCTGATCTACAAACATTATTTCACCACACTTTTTTCAATTGGTTGTAATATAACCGAGACTTCATCGTCTCGCACTGTATAAGAAATGGAATACCATTCATTGTTTTGGTTTGTAAGCCACGTTTGTAGTTCTTCTACATCCGTTAGCTTGCCACGAAAATCAAAAAAGAAACGAGCATTCTCCGCGTCACATTCAATTGTGATACAAACATAATTTTCAACATAAACGTCTAAACTATGCTGAAGCATTGAGAAAAACTGATTCGTCCATGTACAAACCGCCTCATCGAAATGAGATAAGTTATGTAATTCCCCTAATACTTCGTACTCCAATAAGCACGGTTGCTGTTTCCAATTATATGTTAAAATCCATTCTGAAAATAAAGGCATCGATAGCCCCATCAGATTGGATTCTTGTCTCGCTTCTTGGACAAAACGATCGATGAGCCCATGAATCTCTTCCACTCTTCCAAGGGAAAGGTTTCCTTTAATCATCTGCATACGATTGAGCCAATCATGTCTCGAATGGCGCAGCGCATCTATAATTGTCCATTTTTCTTTCATTCAGATACCCCTTAATATAGAAAAACTCTAACCTGCACCCAGGTTAGAGTTTTCCGTGAGTTTCTTATGCTTCTTGAGCAACAGGATATACGCTCACTTGTTTGCGGTCACGGCCAAGACGCTCGAAGCGTACTACGCCGTCAACTTTCGCGTATAAAGTGTCATCGCCACCACGACCAACGTTAACACCTGGATAAATTTTTGTACCGCGTTGACGGTAAAGAATTGAACCACCTGAAACCATTTGACCATCTGCGCGTTTAGCACCAAGACGTTTTGACTGAGAGTCACGACCGTTCTTTGTACTACCTACACCTTTCTTAGATGCGAAAAACTGAAGATCTAATCTTAACATACGTTACACCTCCTGCACTTTTTCTATTAAACGGATATACTTTCCGTAATCAAGTTCAATCGTCTTAAGCGAAACAACTAATCCTTCTAAAAGTGTTTGTGCTTTTTCCATCGCATGAACGTCTAAATCATTAGGCAATTCATACGTTAAGAATCCGCCATCACTTCCGAGTTCAATAGTTGCCTGCACATTACAAAGTACTTCCACTGCATTTATAGATCCAAACACAACCGCAGTTGTTGCAGCACAGACAAGATCTTGTCCATGCGGCGCATAATCGGCATGTCCGGTCATTTTAAATGATTGGATACTTCCTAATTTCGTGCGACATATCGTAACTTTAATCATCTTAACCAGAATTAAGCGTTGATTGCTTCAATCACTAGCTTAGTGTAAGGTTGACGATGACCTTGTTTTTTACGATTGTTCTTTTTCGCTTTGTATTTGAAAACGATGATTTTCTTAGCGCGACCTTGTTTTTCAACTTTCGCAGTAACTGTTGCACCTTCTACAACTGGGCTACCAACTTTCACGTTTTCGCCACCAACGAAAAGAACTTTGTCAAAAGTAACAGTTTCACCAGCTTCAGCATCTAATTTCTCAATGTAGATTTCTTGACCAGCTTCAACTTTGATTTGTTTTCCACCTGTTTCGATAATTGCGTACATACTTGCACCTCCTCATAATTACTAAGACTCGCCAAAACGAGGTAGACATAGAATGTCTTTTGAGAACCTGTCTTGTGCGGTTGTAGTATATAGCAGTTTAGGTGCTATAAACTATAACATAGAGATGTTATCATGAAACATGGACTATTGTCAATAAATGTTCTGCTAACTATTTTTCCGATTCATGATTTCTTTCTTCGTTCCAAATCGAACAATCCTATACTTCTCAGTTTCTTCATCTGTGAAATAAATTTGAAATGGTATATTTTTTTGCAATTCTTTTTGTAAAAATATTTTTTGTACTTCTTTTGACGCTGCAATTAACACCGCTTCGTCTTCTACATGGTTATATGTAATAAGCTCTCTTTCTAGCTCATATGCAATTGTTTCATTTGAAATGACGTACCCTGTCGTTTTGCACCGCGAACAGTCTTCTAGTAATACGTCACGCAGCGAGTGTTTCTTACGCTTACGTGTCATTTCTAAAATACCTAGCTCTGTAAACCCAAGAACACGTGTATATGTACGATCCCTTTGTAAAGAAGAAATGAGTCTTTCTCTTACCTTCTCTTTATCTTCTTGTTTTTTCATATTAATGAAGTCAATTAAAATCATACCACCAATATCACGAAGCCTTAATTGACGAGCAATTTCTTCCGCAGCTATTTCATTCGTCCGTAATACCGTATCTTGCAAATTCTGCTTTCCAGTAAATTTACCAGTGTTCACATCAATAACTGTCATTGTTTCCATTTGCTCTATGATTAAATAAGAACCATTTGGTAACCACACTATTTTTTGCAGTGCTTTTTCAATTTCGCGATCTACACCATAGTGACTAAACATAGAAGTTTTTTCATTGTAAAACGAAACTTTTTCTTTTCCTACTTTTTCTTGCAATTCTGGTACTATACTGTGTGTATCTACAATTACTTTTTCAATTGTTTCAATCGGATTTTCTTTAAATACGCGATCTAAAAAAGTAGCTGGACGATGGAGTAATAATGGTGCCTTGCCCCAGTCTTCTTTTCTTTTTAATTCTTTAAACAAATCTTGAAAATGTTGCATTTCAAGTTGCACTTCATCGATTGCACCTTTGTCACAAGCTGAACGGAAAATATATCCTCCCGTTCCCCCTACTTGAATTTCAAGCAATTGTTGTCGTTTCTTATAATTTTTTATTTTCCGGGAAACAGCACGCATCTCGTCATAAGGCATATACACGACATATTTCCCGGTAAATTCTACATTCGCTGTTAATTTTGGACCTTTTGTATCAATTGCTTCTTTTACCACTTGCACGAGCAATGCCTGTCCTTCATGCACTCGATATACTGATGGAACATCATCATATGAAAGATAGGCATGTTTTTCTAAACCGATATTGACAAATGCTGCATTCATCCCCGCAATCGTCCGTACGACGCGTCCCACATAAATATGCCCAACAATCTCTTGCTCTTGATTTCGTTGCCATAAAAGTTCGACAATCTCTTGTTTTTCCTCTACAGCAACCCGTTTTTCCGAACCAGTATAGTTGATGTATAACGTCTTCAAAATACTTTCCTCACTTTTTTATTTTCTTTTCCTCTTACAATATAAAAGGTTAGTGTCATCGTCAACACTAACCGATTAATTCTGCTACAGATGAAGTTGTTCGTTTTTCAGTAAAATACGCATAAAGCAATTCATTTTCATCCAATGTATAATGTTCTTTATATTTACCATGAACGATAATCGAGTGCTTATATCCTCTCCGAAACTTTGTAAAAATCGTATATAATCGATCTTCTGTTTTCACCTCAATGGGAGCAATTTTTTCAATATCTCGCTTGTTCCCATAATAACGTTCTAGTAAAAAACGTATAAACGCATAGCGCCGTTGCTTCCATTCTTGATATAAAGAAATAGCTAAAAACAGAAGAAGCACCCACATCATAATATTATTACTATTCCAAAGGAGTTGCCATCCTAATATTACACTAAAAAAAACACATGATATTTTCATCATCTTCTCATGCGCCTGTAAATAAGGAAATTGATGCGATAAAATATTAAACAATACTTTCCCACCATCTAGTGGCCAAATTGGTAATAAATTAAACCCTAGAATAATTAAATTGTTCCATACAAAAAAATGATACAGGTCCCCACTAACCCATCCTGTCCTAGCCAAGACATAAGCTAGCCCAATCATCCACACATGTTGAATAGGTCCCGCTATTACAACGACTAATTCTTCCTTTAACGACTTATTCCCATGTTCCTCAAGCTCCGCCACGCCACCAAACGGCAAAAGTTTTATTTGCTTAATTCTCCATTTATAATGCGCGGCTGCGAAGGCGTGCCCAAGTTCGTGAATCAGAACGATACAAAATAAAAGTAGTAATTCTTTAAAACGCGCTGTAAAAATTCCAATAGCTATAATTCCCCAAAACAGTGGATGCACTGTAATTTTTGACAATACTTCACTATATTTATTCAAATGAAATCACCTGAATCGGATCGATAAATTTTTCATTCTTTTTGATTGCAAAATAGAACTTACCATTCTTGTTATCTACACTGCTCCCAACTGTTCCAATCCTTTGTTTCTTTTCAACATAATCATATAATTTTACAGATGTCTCACCTAAATTTCCATACCAGGATTCCGTACCATCTGCATGTTGGATCTCAACTATATTCCCAAATCCCTCTTTCTTACCAGCGAAGATGACAACCCCTTCATTTACAGATTCAACAGCTGTATTCGTAGCTGTTTGTACAAATACACCTTGGCCATCTTTTTGAAAACTTTGCATGACTTTCCCTGAAGCTGGAACTGCATAATCTTTTTGCTGCACCGATTGCTTCTTTTCATTTGCAGATAGAAAGGCGAGTGGTTTTCCAAATTGATCTTCGTACCATTTAGATACAGTAGCAAACTGAAATTCTTCTTGCATAACTTGTTTTACAACCGTTTTTGCTCCATCAAAAGAAGCCGGTGCATTTTTAAATAAAATAGCCACCGAGAGAACGAGAATTGCCGCTAATAAAAATTTAAATAAAAATACTTCCTTTCGAAAAAGAGGATGCACCTCTTTTTCCCCTTCTTCAATGAACATCGTTTCTCCATCAAAGTTTCCTTCTGAAAAATACTGTTCTTCCTCGAGCCTCTCTTGTTCTTCTTTTCTCTTTGCAATCCGTTTTTTAATCTCTTCTACACGTCTATTCTTCATCCTGTCCCCTTCCTTTTGCCACCTCTTCTTGCGAGAAGCAAGTAAAGTGAAACTTCTAGTAAATAAAAGTTCTCTATTTTCTAAACTTTATACAGTTTGTACATGTGTATGAACCCTGAAGGGAAGATATTCATGAGAAGAAAAAAAGAAAGCACCTCGCATACATGCGAAGTGCTTTTAACGAATTCCAAAGAAATTCTTTACTTTTGTAAATACGGATACTTTTTCTTGCTCAAACGCTTGTAAAGGTACAGATTCACCTAACAAACGTCTTGCAATATTCCGATAAGCTAATGCTGCTTTTCCACTCGGCTGCAATGCTACAGGCTCTCCTGTATTTGTAGCACGAATAACTTCATCATCATCTTCGACTACTCCAAGTAGTTCAATTGAAAGTGTACGTACAATTTCATCTACATCTAACATATCCTGCTCATGCAACATATGGCTACGCACACGGTTGATGACAAGTTTTGGTGGTTCGATATCTTCTTTTTCTAAAAGCCCGATAATACGATCCGCATCGCGCATAGAAGATACTTCAGGTGTCGTTACAACAATTGCTTTATCTGCACCTGCCACTGCATTTTTGAATCCCTGCTCAATACCAGCAGGACAATCAATTAATATGTAATCATAATCTTGACGTAATACCTGTATTAATTCATCCATTTGTTCAGGTGTTACCGCTGATTTATCACTCGTTTGTGCTGCAGGTAATAAATAAAGCTCATCAAAGCGCTTATCTTTAATAAGAGCCTGAGGTAAACGACAACGACCTTCGACGACATCAACAAGATCAAATACAATACGGTTTTCTAGCCCCATTACTACGTCTAAATTTCTTAGACCAATATCCGTGTCAATTAAGCAAACCTTTTTCCCGGATAGTGCTAGGGCTGTACCAATGTTTGCAGACGTTGTAGTTTTTCCTACTCCGCCTTTTCCAGATGTAATTACTATTGCCTCTCCCACAGCTATACAATTCCCCTTTCTAACTTTGTTAAATTAGGTCTAAGATGAGTGAGAAGTTGCAGGCGATCGACAACAATGTGATTGTTCTCATTAATATACGCACATTCTGCCGTCTCTGCTCCGTCTTCTTTCTCTTCCGGAGCCCGCATTGTCACATCACTAATTCGAAGTTGCATCGGATTCATAACAGATGCCGCAATTACAGCATCTGTATCCCCATAATATCCTGCATGTGCAATACCTCGTAATGATCCAATGACAAAAATATTTCCCCCAGCGATAACCGTTCCGCCTGGATTAACATCTCCAATTAATAATAAATTTCCTTTTACATGCAATACTTGACCTGAGCGAACAATTTTGGAAACAGGGACAATTTCTGTTTCTTCTTTCCACGCTATTGCTTCAGCTTTCGTGATAACATCGCTCTCAATTGAATCCACAACAAGATTTTTTTTATTCCGAATCAAAGTGCGAATTTCTTCTTGCTGCACATCTGTCAAATAGCGATTGCCAACTTTAACATGTACTTCGATTAATGAACGTCCATCACCATCGTAATAGTGAGTGGAAAGTTTTTCGTCCAGTTCTTGCAGTAATTCAGAAAATGAACAGCAATCATCTAAATGTAATGTCAGTCCATCTTTTGTCCCTTTTATTGTTACATTTTGTTGCTTTTTTTCTTCCACTAAAGTTCACCCCAACGATTCAATTCGACATAAAATCAGAAAATCCTTTTTTCTTTTTCTTCCATCGCTTTTGAAAGACGCACAAGATATCGTCTCAGTGGGAAACAAACTAGCAATAAGAAAATGCCATTTAACAATAAAGTAGAAAGGAGACGATCTGAGAAAAAGATATGCGCTGGTACGTGAATGCGACCTAGCAACGTTAAAAATCCATATACATAATATTCTAATGCCACAATACCCGTTAATATAATGAAAGAAAGAATGAATAAATTCAATTGCAATACTCTCATCGTACTATACACAAGATACGCTAAAATTGGATAAGCAAATATATATACACCAACAAGTTCTGTATATACAGTATCAAATAAAAATCCAAATAATAGCCCATAGTAAATACCTTGTAAAGGACTAAAATAAACAGTAATAAAACATAGTACAATCATAAAGAAATGCGGAGCTGCAATACTGTCTTTCCAAAATAATTCCGTTGGAACTACGGTAGAAAACATATTTTCGAATAAAAACACAAAAAGAAGCAGCAGAGGAAGAATTGCTCTTTTTAAAATAGCCATATCTTCTCCCCCTTACTGTTCTAACGCTGCTGAGGGCATAACTCTTTTTGTAACCATAACATGGTCTACATCATTTAAATCCGCAGCAGGTTTTACGTAAGCTGTTTGTGTTAATCCATATTCATCTGGTGCAACATCTACAATTTTCCCAATTACTAATCCTTTCGGGAAGATATCACTTAATCCTGATGTTACAACCGTTTGATCTTTTTCTACTTTTACATCAGATGGAATCTTTGTGAAAACAAGAGTTTGTTTTTCTTTGTCATATCCTTCAATCAATCCAAAAATACGCTCTTGTCCTTCTACTACAGCAGAAATACGATTTGTTCGATTCAGTGAGCTCAGCAATTCTACTGTTGACGTAAATTGAGACACGCTTTTCACACGCCCAACTAAACCTTTCGCAGTCATAACTGCCATATCTTTTTGGATACCTTGCTGTGCTCCTTTATCAATTGCAATCAAGTCATACCATTTATCCGGATTACGCTGAATAACAGTAGATTGAATCGGTTTGTAATCTCTAAGTGAATCTTTTTTGTCAATTACCTCACGTAACTTTTCATTATCTTTTTTTAAATCTTTTACTTCAACGGATAACTTAGCATACTTATCTAATTTTTCTTTTAATGTTTTATTTTCTTCATACGTGCGCTTTACATCTTCTACGTTCTCAAAGAACCCGGCAACATAATTCGCTGGCTTTTGGAATACACGTTCTACAACACCGACAGTATCTTTTACAAACTGCTCTGGCCATGTTAGACTTTTTCGTTCTTTCAATGAGATTCCAATCAATGCCACGAGAAGAATAATACTAACTAGCAAAACAATTAATCTTTTGTTTAAGAAAAACTGTGGCACGTTCACACCCTCTTAATTTCATTGATTTTTATTTTGGAATATTATCGAGCAGTTTTAAAAAGATCGATATTATCTAAAGCTTTACCTGTTCCAATCGCTACACAGTCAAGCGGATTTTCTGCAACAAGAACTGGCATTTTCGTTTCTTCACTAATTACTTTATCCAAGTTACGAAGTAATGCACCACCGCCTGTTAACACAATTCCACGGTCCATAATATCCGCCGCTAATTCAGGTGGTGTTTTTTCTAATGTATTTTTCACTGATTCAACGATTGCCTCTACTGTGTCTTTTAATGCATCAGCAATCTCTTCAGGTTTAATTAATACTGTTTTTGGTAAACCACTTACTAAATCACGACCACGGATTTCCATTGGCTCAACACCTTCTGGCTCGCCAGCAGACCCGATTTCCATTTTTAATGCCTCTGCTGTTCTTTCCCCAATCATTAAGTTGTAGCTCTTCTTAATGTATTGAATGATAGAATCATCCATGTCATCACCAGCAACACGAACAGATTGACTTGTTACAATCCCACCTAAAGAAATAATTGCAACTTCTGTAGTACCGCCACCGATATCAACAACCATACTACCAGTTGGTTCCCAAACAGGTAAATTTGCGCCGATTGCTGCTGCAAATGGCTCTTCAATTGGATATGCATCGCGCGCGCCTGCTTGACGAGTTGCATCGATTACTGCACGTCTTTCTACAGCAGTAATACCAGATGGTACACATACCATTACATAAGGCTTACGAGAGAAAAATCCATTTGATTTTTGCGCTTGTTGAATATAGTATTTCATCATTGTCGCTGTTGTTTCGTAGTCAGCGATTACACCATCTTTCATAGGGCGAAGAGCCACTACGTTTCCTGGTGTACGACCAATCATTTGTTTCGCATCGCTACCAACTGCAACGATTTGTTTTGAATCTGTTTGCAAAGCTACAACTGAAGGTTCACGTAAAACTACACCTTTTCCCTTCACATATACAAGCGTATTCGCTGTTCCTAAATCAATTCCAAGATCACGAGTAAAACCACCAAATCCAAACATGTCATCTATCTTCCTTTCTCATTTTCACGGACTCATTTTCTTACTTTATATTTATAATAAAACAGTACGTTTTTATATTTTCTATCCTTTATTGTAAGCGAATGCCTACAAAAAACTCATAAATCACATTATAAAACAAAATAAGTAAAAAGAATAGTCTTAAATATGACCTTTTTCTTTTAAACTCACGAATTTATGGTCACCTATAATAATGTGATCAAGGACTTCAATTCCAATAATCCTCCCGCACTCTACCAATCGTTTTGTCACTTCAATGTCTTCACGACTCGGCGTAGGGTCACCTGAGGGGTGGTTATGCAGACATATAATAGAGGCTGCTGCGCGGCGAAAAGCTTCTTTAAAGTAGGGTAAGAACCCAGCGCCTTTCCTTATTTCTAAGGTAGATTTCCAAGAACTCCCCTCCGAACCGTACGTACTCGTCTCCGAGTATACGGCTCTCCATTTATCAATCTAGCTTACCATTGTGTAAATCATGGTGGCATTTTACACACATCGCAAGAGTCTTTCGTTTCCTTGCAATCATCTTTTGTTCCCATCGCTTCTTACCTTTTAAATCTTTTAGCTTCTGAACATGATGGATTTCAAGTGGTATTCCTGTTGCTCCGCACCATTCACATATATTTGCTAAAAGCCTATCGATGAGACTTGTTCTGCCACTATATTTGAGCGTTATTGGTTCGTTATCTATTTCTTTGTTATCGATGTTCATATTTTTTCCATGCGTTGGTCAATGAAATATAAGATTCGTGAGCCACTAGAGGTACTATAGCGAATGCCTATCTTACCGTTAATTGACATTTTATCAATCATCTTACCCATTGTCGTCTTATACTTGTTAGCATATGTTTTCATCATGCTATATTTCATATTTTGACGGAATGATTGTAAGACATGGACATTCGTTGCTAAACGGTAATAGTTGTATAACCCACGTATTTCTGCATTGTATGTAAGCATAATTTCTACATCATCGTTCGATAACAAATAAGGCCGGTGTAATACTTTCCACTGATTGTTCCTTCCAAGTGTAATAGCTCCTAGTTGAATGAGCTTATTGATGTACTTCTCGTGCGGTACATATAGCCTTACTTGAAAATTGAATTTCCGTTTTTTTGTACCATTTGGCATTTTCATCGTTTGCCAATCACGAGCGACTTTTATGTCGTATCCGAGAAACCTAGCCTTCTTCGTTGTATGTGTTATCAACGTTTTTTCTTCACTGAGTTCTAATTGTAGTTTTTCTGCTAGAAACAAAGCAATATCTCGCTTTATTTGCTGGGCTTCTTCCTTACTCGCTATCACACCTATTAAGAAATCATCTGCATATCTCACATATTTCATTCGACGATAGTGTGGATCAAACAGATCCTTGCTATCATGTTTAATAAGCTCTTTATACAATTGCTTCATTTCGCTGGCTCTTTGTAAACGAGTTTCTTTGTCTAAAGAGTCCCATTCCTTTCGATTCTTTGCTTTTCTATACGCAATTTCACTTGCAATATTATGATAGGTCAGGTTATGTGTTCGTTTATCTCCTTTATTAAACAAGTTCATATATTCTTCCATATACTTGTCTAATTCGTTTAGGTAGGTATTTGATAATATTGGACTAATAATACCGCCCTGTGGTGTCCCACTATACGTTTTATGAAAAGTCCAATCTTCTATATAACCAGCCCGAAGAAACTTCCAAATCAAATCAAGAAATTTCTCATCATCTATTCTTTTCTGCAAAATATGAATCAAAGTATGGTGATTGATATGATCAAAAAAGCCTTTTATATCGCCTTCTATAAACCAACGACAGCCAGTGAATGTATTTTTGATTTCTTTGAGAGCTGTATGACAACTTAGATTCGGTCGAAATGCATGTGAGTGGGGTGAAAAACTTTCTTCATAGATGCTTTCAAGTAAACGTCTCACTACTTCTTGAACTAGTTTATCTTCAAAAGACGGTATCCCAAGCGGACGTAATTTCCCGTTACTCTTTGGAATGTATACTCGCCTTACTGGGTTCGGTTGATAACTACAATCCTTTATTTTCGAGATTAAACGGTTTATACGATTTATACTCATTCCATCAATGGTTTCTTCTGTTGAGCCTTTCGTATTACTGCCTTTGTTTTTATAAATTTTTCCGTATGCTTCTAGGAAAAATTCAATATTATACAGATTCCGATATAATCGCTCAAATTTATAATTTACATCACTTGCTTTAGAAGCTAGATTATTTAATACTACTTTTGGACTTCTCATAGAGCCTCGCGCTCCTTCCCAATTTTGTATTAAATGCTGATAAACTGCTCCCCTTCGCCATGTAATGGGCTTTCCCCATCTCGGACTACTACGAGAGCTCCGTTGCCATATTAGATATTCAAGCGCATTTGCTATAGCCATCTGTAGGCGTTCCAACTTAGGCAATCCCCATTTAGATACATAGGAACATCGCTTATTACGGTAGCGGATGTGACTTTCGCTCGTTACATTCCATATAGAATTTGGTTGAAATGGTATCACATCATGTTTCTTGAAGTTTTTAAAAAACATGCACATTTCACACAGCGTTTATCGTTACCTCCCGCTGAGGGTCCCCGTCGTCCCCCTTGAGCTATCATTCAAGCAGTTTAGCCTTCATCCTTGTCCGTAATGTTTCATCTTGCCGTTCAGTTGTGGTTCGGTAACTAACCAACTTACGGTTTTGCCAACATGCTACACTCCCTGTCCGGTTTCCCTTTCAGATAAGTTGGCTGATGATAGAGTATTGCTTTGTGATATTACTCCACTGCTTTGCGAAAGCAGATTTCCTACATACCCTTATGGGCGCACAACCTCGCGAGGATGCACAATTGAGGCATTTAGACTCCCAATAAACACAGTCTGCCGATGCATAACTTGATTTTTCGTATTTAAGTATAAACAAACAAAGTGCTCTTGTTGTAAAAAACGCATCTCTTCCATCATATAACTAGCGCAATCTTCTGGACTCCGAATACTATATCGATTTTGGTACTCTAAACGCACCATTCTTCTTCCTAGTTCAAAAGCAGCGATTAACTGGGAGGCCTTTGCTACTCCTACACCATGAATGCTTGTCATCTCTTCTATTGTAGCATCTTTCAACATTCGTAATCCGTCAAAATGATATAAAATTTGATCCGCTAATGTTAGAACAGACTCTTCTTTAGAACCCGTTCTAAGTAACACTGCAAGAAGTTCACGATTCGATAAATTGCTTGCCCCTTCTACTAATAAACGCTCCCGTGGTTGTTCTTCTTTCAAAACATCACGAATACCGTTCATATTTTCACTCCTTTTTCAATCTTTCGCAAATAAAACCCCATGCAATTTTACGCATGGGATGCATCACTATCGAACTGTTTTAATTCACGAACAAGACGTGCAATTGGTAATCCGACTACACTGTAGTAATCTCCTTGAATATGTTGAACAAAGATGGAACCTTTTCCTTGAATACCGTAACTTCCAGCCTTGTCCAGCGGTTCTTTCGATGCAATATACGCATCAATTTCTTCTTCTGTTAACTCCCAAAATGTAACTTCTGTACGCTCATAAAAAGTTACTGTTTTTTCTTTTGCAATAAGCGCAACACCTGTATATACTTCATGTGTTTTTCCTGATAATAGTTGCAGCATTTCTTTTGCCTCCGCTTCATCAGAAGGCTTACCAAGAATACGTGATTCATATGTAACAATTGTATCTGCACCTAATACCACACAATCACCATGATTTTCGGCTACAGCAGATGCTTTTTGCAAAGCAAGTGACATCACAATATCAGCAGGTGATGAATACGCACCGATGGTTTCTTCTATTTCACTTACAACAATTTCAAATGGTACATCTGCTAGTTCAAGTAATTCCTTTCGGCGTGGTGAGCCAGATGCTAAAATAAGTTTTTTCATGTGTTCTCCTTTCTTACATAAAGCAGAAAAATATAGCTTGATCGTATCAAACAAGTACCTTTCCGACAAATTGTAAAAATATCATTTTCTTTTTAGGAAATGATATTTTCTTACTATACAGTTATATCTGCTATAGAGAGAAAACATTTCTATAGATATATAATCCAAAAGAAGAGAAAGAAGTATACACACTTCTTCCTCCTTACTCCATTATCCTACTCTTTTGCTTTTTGCGAAACCACTTTTTCATAAGAAAGCAAACCATCAATAATAACTTGATTCAATTTAGCTACTGCTTCTTTATCAGTCTTTCCTTCTTTTATTGTTTGTACAGCTACTGATGCATACGTATATATTTTTTTTACATCCTCACGCTTAATTGATTTCCCCTCTTTTTCAATTGCCTTCCATTCCTTTTCAATCGCTGCTATTTCTGTTGGATTACTTTTACTTCCAGGTTGTATACTAGTCGAGTATTTTACAAAATGAATGTATAATGGCTGCAACTTACTTAACAATGGACCAGATTCTTTGTCACTTTTCAGCAATGCCCGATCTGTAATTTCCCATTTCTTTTTCAAAACTGATACGCCATCTTTCTTATATTGTCCAATTAATTTATCTACGGATTGCTCGTCACTAGAAATTCCAACTACAAGTGAATACTTGTCATCATTTTGTTTAATAGCTGCTACGCCCCCATTATCTTTCCACTCCTGAGTAGCTGCCTGTCCCTTTTCTTCCGAAGAATAGAGACCTCCTTGCACGAAATATAAAGTGATTGGTTCTAAAGCAGATGCACTCCCCACCTTTGGTTTTTCTTCTTTTTGCTCTTCAGCCGTTACTTCTTTTTGCTCTGCTTCATTATTCTTTTCTCCACTTGTTACTGTAGCTTCCCGAGCTGTACCTTGTCCCGTTAACAAGTGGAGCATTCCCATCCCTAACATCGTGCCAATGATAATCGCAGTAGTAACTGTAAAAATAAGTATATTACTCCATTTCTTTCGATGCTGCCGGATAGATGGTAACTTGTTTTTTTGAAATGGCACTACATTTTGTGACGTTTCACTATCAACTACCATCCAATCAAATTCTTCTTTTTCTTTCTTCTTTTCTTCATACTTTGCTTCCGTTCCATTTACCTTAACCGAGATTGTTCGTGATTGCTTGTCCATACCCTCACACCTCACCTCTTATCATTGTCCGCATCATATCATATTCATTTCACAAAAAAACGAGATATTTGTCAGAGGGATTCGTCAAATTGCCCTATATAGTTATATTATATGTATGCATTTGACTTCATTTGTAGAACAAAAAACTAGGACAGCAGTTGCTGTCCTAGTTTCTTTCACGAATGTATTTTCGAACTTCTGAAATAAAGTAAAGTGATCCCGTTATGATAAAAACGTCATTTTCTTGAAGATCATTTATCTTTGCATCAACAGCTTCTTTCCAATTCTCAAAAACTTGTTTTGTTTCCTTATGCGAGTAGGCTGCAAGCTCCTCAGCAGAAATCGCACGATCAAATGTGAATGTTGTAAAAATCATTTCATCTGCAATTGTTTCTAATTGTCCTACCATATTATCTAGCTGTTTATCACCAAGGGCAGTAAATAAAACAATGACGTTTTTATCGTTATAATGAGCTTCTACTGTTTTCACAAGGCTTGCAATTCCTTCAGGGTTATGGGCACCATCTATAATGACGTCAGGATTACTTTGTAACCGTTCAAATCGGCCAATCCAATATGCTTCACTTAATCCTGTGCAAATATGCTCTTCCTCCATTAAGAATGATAGGTATGTTTTAAGATACATAACCCCCATCAGTGCTAATGCTGCATTTCCGACTTGATGGCTTCCTTTCATCGAAATCTGAACTTCCTCAAATGAAGCAAACGGACAAGAAAAATCAAAATGCTCTCCATCTTCATCTGAACGCTGATGAACAGCTATAAATTGCTTTCCAAGTTCATAAAGGTTTGCATTTTTTCCTTTGGCAACCTTTTGAATAACCTCAAGTGCTTCTTCATCCTGCACGCCTGTAATAACAGGAACACCCGATTTAATAATTCCCGCCTTTTCATACGCAATTTCCGCTAACGTATTCCCTAAAATATGCATATGATCATGGCCGATATTTGTAATAATCGTCAGAACTGGATAAACCACATTTGTAGAATCAAAACGACCACCAAGCCCTGTTTCAAACAAGACGATGTCACAGAAATTCATTTTACCGAAATAGCAGATTGCCATTACTGTAATAATTTCAAACTCCGTTGCTTCTCCTAAATTTGTTTCATCTAGTTTTTCTACAACTGGTTTGACCATATTTATAAGTTCAATAATCTCTGTATCTGCAATTGGTTTTCCATTCACACCAATTCGTTCATTAAATGTTTCAATATATGGAGACGTAAATGTCCCAACCTTATATTTTCCCGCCTCTAACATATAACGCATATATGTTAAAGTTGAACCTTTGCCATTTGTTCCTGCAAGATGAACACATTTTATATGACGCTCAGGATTTCCAAGTTCCTCTAGCATCCACTGCATTCTTTCTAATCCTGGCTTAATGCCAAACTTTAGTCGGCTATGAATCCAGCTTATTGCTTCTTCGTATGTATGTACCACGCTTGCCTTTCCCCTTTCAAAAAACAACCTTCTTAATCCTATTATACGCAAATAAAAGAGACTCACCAATATGGTGAATCTCTTTAAAACGATTTTTATTTTTGAAGATCAGCTAGACGTTGACGAACTGCTTCGCGTTTTTCTAAGTAATCTTGTTCTTTCGCACGCTCTCCTTCAATAACTGCTGCTGGAGCTTTTGCTACGAAACCTTGGTTTGCAAGTTTCTTCTGTACGCGTTCTACCTCTTTATCAAACTTCTCAAGTTCTTTTTCAAGGCGTGCTTTCTCTTCATCAAGATTGATAAGATCAGCTAACGGTAAGAATAACTCTGCACCTGATACGATTGCCGTCATCGCTTTTTCTGGCGCTTGTAAATCCGTCTTAATTGTTAATTCGCTTGGATTACAGAAACGCTCGATGTAAGAGCTGTTTTTCGTAAGCTGTGCTAATACTGCTTCGTCTTTTGCTTTAATTTGCAATTGAACTTTTTTGCTCATTGGCGTATTTACTTCAGCACGAATGTTACGAACAGAGCGAATGATATCAACAAGAAGGTGCATTTCTGCCGCTGCTTCTTTGTCTTGTAAATCTTCGCGAACTGTTGGCCACGCTGCTACTGTAATAGATTCACCTTCATGAGGTAAGTGCTGCCAAATTTTCTCTGTTACGAATGGCATGAATGGGTGTAATAAACGCATCGTTTGATCTAATACATATGCTAAAACAGAACGAGTTGTTTTCTTCGCCGCTTCATCTTCGCCATATAACGGAAGTTTCGCCATTTCAATGTACCAGTCACAGAAATCGTCCCAAATGAAGTTGTATAACGCACGGCCAGCTTCACCAAATTCATACTTATCCATGTTACGTGTTACACTTTCAATTGTTTCATTTAAGCGAGTTAAAATCCACTTATCTGCAACTGATTTTTCACCAGTTAAATCGATATCTTCATATTTCATATCATCCATGTTCATTAATACGAAACGAGACGCGTTCCAAATTTTATTGATGAAGTTCCAAGTAGATTCTACTTTCTCCATGCTGAAGCGTAAATCTTGACCTGGCGCACTTCCTGTTGATAAGAAGAAGCGCATCGCATCTGCACCGTACTTCTCGATAACTTCCATTGGATCAATACCGTTACCAAGAGATTTACTCATTTTACGTCCTTGCTCATCGCGAACAAGACCATGAATTAATACGTCTTTAAATGGACGCTCTCCTGTAAACTCTAAACCTTGGAAAATCATACGAGATACCCAGAAGAAGATGATGTCATAACCAGTTACAAGCGCATCTGTTGAATAGTAACGTTTGAAGTCTGCTGCATCTTCATTTGGCCAACCAAGTGTTGAGAATGGCCATAATGCTGAGCTAAACCATGTATCAAGTACATCATTATCTTGATTCCAGTTTTCAATATCTGCTGGTGCTTCTGTACCTACGTATACTTCACCAGTTTCTTTATGATACCAAGCTGGAATGCGATGTCCCCACCATAATTGACGAGAAATACACCAGTCGTGAATGTTTTCCATCCAGCGTAAGTATGTGTTCTCGAAACGATCTGGTACGAACGTTACTTTCTCTTCTTCTTTTTGTTGTAATGCAACTGCCTTTTCTGCAAGTGGTGCCATTTTTACGAACCATTGTGTTGATAAGTAAGGCTCAACAACCGCTCCGCTACGCTCACTATGACCAACCGCATGCATATGAGGCTCAATTTCTACTAATACGCCTGCTTCTTGCAAGTCTTTTACTAATTGCTTACGGCATTCGAAACGATCCATGCCGTTATATTTACCCGCTTTTTCATTCATTGTGCCATCTTCGTTCATTACAAGAATGCGTGGTAAGTCATGGCGGTTACCTACTTCAAAGTCATTCGGATCATGAGCTGGTGTAATTTTCACAACACCTGTTCCAAAATCTTTTTCTACATACTCATCAGCAATAATCGGAATTTCACGATCTACGATTGGAAGTGTAACTGTTTTTCCGATTAAATGTTTGTAGCGATCGTCTTCTGGATGAACCGCTACTGCTGTATCACCAAGCATTGTTTCTGGACGAGTTGTCGCAAGGCGAATGTGACCAGAACCGTCTGTTAATGGGTAGTTCATATGGTAGAATGCACCTTGAACGTCTTTATGAATTACTTCAATATCAGAAAGGGCCGTACGTGTTGCTGGGTCCCAGTTAATAATATATTCTCCGCGGTAAATTAAGCCTTTTTCGTATAATTGAACGAATACTTTATTAACTGCATCAGATAAACCTTCGTCTAATGTAAAGCGCTCACGAGAATAATCTAATCCTAAACCAACTTTCCCCCATTGCTGACGAATGTGAGAAGCATATTCTTCTTTCCATTCCCATGCTTTTTCAAGGAATTTCTCGCGGCCAAGATCGTAACGTGAAATACCTTCTTCACGAAGTTTTCCTTCTACTTTTGCCTGTGTTGCGATACCTGCATGGTCCATTCCTGGAAGCCATAATACATCGTATCCTTGCATGCGCTTTGTACGCGTTAAAATATCTTGAAGTGTCGTATCCCAAGCGTGCCCTAAATGCAATTTACCTGTTACGTTTGGAGGTGGAATTACAATTGTATATGGCTGTTTTTCTGCATCTCCTTTTGCTTCGAAATATTTGCCATCAAGCCACCATTTATAACGGCCTTCTTCAACGGACATATGATCATATTTAGTCGGTAAATTCTTTTCCGTGTTTGACATTATTTTCCCTCCTTAAAATAAAAAATGCCCCTCATCCAAAAAGGACGAGGGACATCGTGGTACCACCTTTATTTACAAACAAATTCAAAATTTGCTTATACTCTTAATTGGATAACGGACAGATCCGTCTTTTCCTAATGAGAATGACTCCGTTCAGAAAAGATACTCCAGGGCTACCTTCTAACATGACTATCTAGAGAATCTCACAGCTAATAATTCTCCTCTCTGCAGACGTTTAATGTTATACTCTTCCCCTTCAACGTATTTATATAATTGTTATTTATTATATACAATAGTGTAAAAAACGAAACCATATTCGTCAAGATAAAAATATATTTCATCAAATTTCTACAGTTGATAGACTCCATTCTTTCCTAATTATTAAAAAACAGTGTACAATCGTCAATTAGCGTAAGCACTTTTTTGCAACCTATGTACGAAAAATGAAAAATAGCAGCACAAGCACCTTAGGTACTTACCCTGCATACTGTAATATTGCACCTTCACCTTTCAAGCTCAATGTGTAGTAAATGCTTTCTGTACGGAGGAATGATTGATTATGCGACGATACCGACGCACCTACAATTTTTCAGCCCCTTCATGGGTTAGGAATTTACAAACGATTTTTTCTGATTTTGCTATTCCACTTACTATTTTCCAAGGAATTCGAACATTACTGCTTCCAACCTTCTTAGATTTCATCATCCTTATCATCTTTGTTGTAGCCACAATCCGCTTACATTTTCAGCCGTAGCCTCACAGCTCCTTGAGACTACGGCTATTATTCATTTCCTTGCTGCGCAGCTTGTAATTGTGAAATGAAATATTCTATATTACTTACAAGCCAATGCGCTTGCTGTAACATTTTCACACCTTGAAGTTCTTTCTTTTCACCACGGCTCTGCTGCTTGCTTGTATAAGATTGGATTTGCCGAATAAATGGGGATGGATATGTTAGATAAGCAAACATAAGGAGTTGTTCTTCTTTCGTAAACGGAAAATTCTTTTGATACACCTGATACCATTCAAAGCGATCACTTCTCGCAATTGGATATGTGTTCAATGAGCGGGAATAAAAGCGAACAACATCTTGAACTGGTGTTGCAATTTGAGACCTCTCTAAACTAATAAAATAACCGTTTCGTTCATAATCAAATAAAAAATGATTCATCGATACATTGCCATGAATAAAAGAAACGCGTGTTTTTTCTTTCTCTTTCATCGCTTCATGCCACTCCGAAAGCTGTTTCGTTGCAAATTCACGCGCCCTCATCACATGATGAAAATACGTACAATACTGTAGTTCAAACGGAGACATATACCATTTTGCCTCAGACTCTACAAGGAATTCCTCTAAGAGCTCCCCATCTTTCTCCCAACGATCAGAGACATTTGTATAATGCTCCTCTAACGCTTCTTCAGTATATGTTTCTTCCTTTACCGTCCTTTGATGAAGCAGTGCTAGCGTCTGAAACATTTTATGATATTGATCATTGTCCTCTCCGTTCCCTTCTGCTCGCTCCAGCCAAGGCATTAAATAATAATTATATGTTCCATCGCTCAAAATATGATTTCCATCTTTCGCATGGTAAATGGGGGCATAATGTGTAAATCCTTTTTCACGTAAAAATTGAACATGATACATTAAATTATTGCGTTTCAATCTATGAGATGGTAATTTTTTCAATGCATATGGACCTTGATTCGTATAAATTTTTATGACACTTCCGTGCTCTTCCATATGATGGGCATCCAATTGATATCGCTGTACTATCGGGGCATAACGATCTCGCAATTCTATATCCATACGAATGATCCTTTCTCATTCAAAAACGTAAGATAAAGTGAAACTTTAATCAGTGGGGGTTTTCTCCATCCCCACTGATTATGAGCCCTCACCAATCGGGCTTTTACAGCAGTCTATCCTCACACCTAACTTCCTCGTCCCTCTCTGAATCTTGAGGTTGTGGGATTACTGGCCGCTAATAGCGGGATAAAAAGAAGAGAGGTGAAGAGAAGCTTCTTCACTCACTTTGTCTTCACTCTTGGCACAGGTATATATATAATTTGCCCTGCAGTTAAATATACTTCATCTGTTTGATTCAAGCGGTGTAGATGCTGGACAGATGTTTCATATCGCTCCGCAACCGATTCAATTGTATCTCCTTCTTGCACAAAATACATACGTAATTTCGTAAACTCTTCTTCCGGCTCTTTCGTAAACAATTTTGTTAAGTATAATGCATTTTCATCCCGTTGTGAGTATGCAGCTTCTACTTCTTCCTGTAATTCCTTTTCCTTCTCTTTCTTAAAGTTCTTCCGGCCAAACAATTCAAACTGTGGTGTAGTTTCTTTCGCTTCTTCTCGTTCTTCCTCTTCATGTTCTTTTAAATCCTCTACCTCTTCTTCTAACTCTTGTTCTTTACGTGCCTCTAATTGGAAGGGCTCAAATGCATAATCCTCCCATCCATCTGATTCTGTATGAACTGTTACTTCTTCCACTTCTACTTGTGTTTTATCCTCATTTACTACCGTGATCTCTGGCTCTCTTTCAACTTCTTCCTCATTCACTACCGCGATTTCCGGCGCTCGCTCAACTTCTTCCTCATTCATTACCGTGATTTCCGGCTCTCTTTCAACTTCTTCCTCTTGCACTTCATTGTGTATTCTCTCACCCTCACATAATCCAGATATCGATACATCCGCTAATAGTTGTAAACAACCGTTTTCCTTTAATTCATAATCAAATTCCTCAATGGAAACATACAATTCTTCAACTTGTTTCACTCGGTTTCGCGGAATCGAGATTTCTAACGGAAAAGAGTGTACAAGTTCGTTTACACCATCTTCTCGCGTTTCTACATAATCAATGGATTTCGCAGGGGATAAATCTCGTAATGAAAACGCAGAATCATCTTGTCTTGCAATATATTCCCCCGTTAAATCCAATTGCCCTCTCACAATTACCTCGTATTCAAGCTCTTCTATCTCAACGTCTGGATCTAACGAAATTGACAAAAGTTCTTCGACTTCCTGTCCTTTTTGGAACCAAACCGATTCTTTTAATGAAAATCGTAATGAATGATCTGTTGCCACTTCTTTTCCCCCTCCCAAACTGTATGTCATTACAGATTTATGTGCACGGGAGTCATTTTATGAGTAAAAAATCGAACTGCACATGTGGGCTTCCTATTGATTTTTCATATATCGGCGCTCCGACAATATACAACATGATTTTCAGAGATAAATAAAAAAGGTTACCAGGACTCTCCCTGACAACCTTTTTTACTTTACGCTTTTAATTTCGACATCGCAATTTCTGCCGCTGCAATCGTTGCTTCAATATCTGCATCACTATGTGCTGTTGATAAGAATAATCCTTCAAATTGAGAAGGTGGTAAGAATACACCTTGTTCTACCATTTCACGATAGTAAGCTGCAAAGAATTCTAAGTTTGAAGTTTTTGCTGCATCATAGTTAATAACCAGTTCATTCGTGAAGAATATACCAATCATTGAACCTGCGCGGTTTATATGATGCGGAATACCGTGTTTTTCAGCTGCTTTACGTAGGCCGTTTTCTAACATTTCGGCTTTACGCTCAAACTCTTCATAACATTCTGGTGTTAATTGTACTAATGTTTCATAACCTGCAGTCATTGCTAGAGGGTTACCAGATAATGTACCCGCTTGATAAATTGGTCCGCTCGGTGCAACTTGGCGCATAATTTCTGCTTTACCGCCATATGCTCCTACTGGTAAACCACCACCGATTACTTTTCCTAAACAAGTTAAGTCAGGCGTTACACCGTAATAACCTTGTCCACAATTGTAAGCAACGCGGAATCCTGTCATTACTTCATCAAAAATAAGCAGTGCACCATTTTGCTCTGTCACTTCACGAAGACCTTCTAAAAATCCTGGCTGCGGCGGTACTACTCCCATATTTCCTGCTACTGGTTCTACGATAACACAAGCGATATCATCACCGAATTGTTCGAACGCATATTTTACACTCTCTAAATCGTTATACGCTACTGTAATTGTGTTTTTCGCTACACCTTCTGGTACACCAGGGCTATCTGGTAAACCAAGCGTTGCAACACCAGAACCAGCTTTAATTAATAATGAGTCACCATGCCCGTGGTAACAACCGATGAATTTCAAAATTTTATTACGACCTGTATACCCACGAGCTAAACGAAGTGCACTCATTGTTGCTTCCGTTCCTGAGTTTACCATACGTACAATCTCAATCGATGGCACACGCTCGATTACAAGCTGCGCTAATTTATTTTCAATTTCTGTTGGCGCACCAAAGCTTGTTCCTTTTTCCGCAACAGCTTTTAATGATTCGACAACACGTTCATTCGCATGTCCGTGAATAAGCGGTCCCCATGATAATACGTAATCGATGTATTCATTCCCATCAATATCGTACACTTTAGAACCTTTCCCGCGCTCCATAAAGAGTGGATTCATACCAACTGATTTAAATGCACGAACTGGACTATTTACGCCGCCAGGCATTAAATCTTGCGCCTCCGTAAATGCTTCAATCGATTTATCAAACTTTTTCATTATTGTGCGCCTCCTTCTTGTAACCATCGTGCTGCGTCTTTCGCATGATACGTAATGATTAAATCTGCTCCCGCACGTTTCATGCTTAATAATTTCTCAAGTACAATCTCTTTTTCATTAATCCAACCATTTTGCGCTGCTGCTTTAATCATCGAATATTCTCCGCTCACGTTATAAGCAACAATCGGTAAATTGAAATTATTTTTCACATCACGAATAATATCTAAGTAAGAAAGAGCTGGTTTTACAATTAAGAAATCTGCTCCTTCCATTACATCTGATTTAGCTTCACGGAATGCTTCCATGCGGTTTGCTGGATCCATTTGATATGTCTTACGATCACCAAATTGCGGTGCACCGTGCGCTGCATCGCGGAATGGACCGTAAAATGCAGATGAGTATTTCACCGCATATGACATAACTGGCACGTGTGCAAAACCATTTTCATCTAAAGCATGGCGAATTGCAGTTACAAATCCGTCCATCATGTTAGATGGTGCGATAATATCTGCTCCTGCTTTCGCTTGGCTCACTGCTGTTTTTGCAAGAACTTCTAACGATTCATCATTTAAAATGATTCCATTTTCAATAACGCCGCAATGCCCATGGCTTGTATATTGACATAAACATGTATCCGCAACTACTACTAACTCTGGAAACTGCTCTTTAATTTGTTTGATTGCACGTTGTACAATGCCGTGCTCACAAAATGCAGAAGATCCAACTTCATCTTTTTCAGCAGGCAAGCCAAATACGATAACAGAACGAATACCTAAATCTACAACTTCTTGCATTTCAGCTTGCAGAAGATCTAAAGAAATTTGATATACATCTGGCATAGAAGGAACTTCGTTACGAACATTCTCTCCTTCTAGTACAAAAATAGGATAAATAAAATCTTCTGTATGTAAAAATGTTTCACGTACAAGCGCACGCATATTTCCGCTTTGTCTTAAACGACGATGACGATTAAATTGTAAAGAATTCATAGATTTCTATCTCCCATTCTTTTTTATTTAGATTATGCATCTTGATTATATTTTGAAATGCATTGTATTAACGCTTCTACCGTATATTCTTTCGGAACGATTACATCGGCAAAATAACGCCTTGCCTCTTGCTCTGTTATCGGTCCTATACAAGCAATTGTACATTTTTTTATCCATTCTCTCCAGTTTGTGCCCTCAAGTAATTTCACAAAGCTTGTAACGGTAGAAGGGCTCGTAAATGTAACAACATCTACCTTACCTGATTCTAGAGCTGCGATGAGATCTTGCTGCTTATCATGATTTGTTTTCGTTTCATACACAACAAACTCTTCTAAATATATACCAAGCTCGCGAAGTTTATTTGGAATAATATCTCTAGCTAAGTTCCCTTTTGGAAATAAAATACGCTCTGTCCCATTCAATTCTCTTACAAATTCTTCTGCAAAAGTTTCAGCGACAAACGCCGTTGGAACAAACTGAACCTCATAACCCCGCTTTTCTAATTCTTGCCCTGTTTTCCTACCTACTACAGCGATGCGAACAGTAGGTGGGATTTTCTTACCTAAGCCATCTAGAAAGAAGCTTACCCCATTTTTACTCGTAAAAATAACCCAATCATATAAGTGTAGCTGCTGCGATACACCTTGAAATTCTTTCTGAGATGCACCTTCTATATGCAAAAGCGGAATTTCCAATGGAATTCCGCTCTCTTTTTTCACCGCTGCACTCATTTGTTTTGCTTGATGCTGGGCACGCGTAATCAGTACTGTTTTGCCAGCAAGAGCATCCATGATTACTGTTGCTCCTTATTTGCAGCGAGAATGAGCTCTTTTGCCCCTTGCTTAATTAAACGATCCGCTGCTTCTAAGCCAACTTGTTCTGGATTTTCGCCAACAACTATTTCTTTTAACAAGACTGAACCATCCATAGAACCGACAAGAGCTGTTAATTCAATTTCATTATTCTTCCCAAGCATTGCATATCCAGCAATCGGAACTTGGCATCCACCTTCAAGTTTATGAAGGAATACTCGTTCAGCTGCCACTGTTCGTTCTGTTACAGCATCATTAATATGTGATAATAATTGCAATAAATCTTTATCATCCTCACGACATTCAATCGCTAAGGCACCTTGTCCTACAGCTGGTACACATAATGTTTCATCTAAGTGTTCTGTAATTACATCATCATCCCAGCCCATTCTCTGTAATCCAGCTGTTGCTAAAATGATTGCATCATAGTCTTCTTCTTTTAATTTACGTAATCTCGTATCAATATTTCCACGAATCCACTTCACTTGTAAATCTGGTCTAGCAGCTAATAACTGTGCACTACGTCTTAAACTACTTGTACCAAGAATCGATCCTTCTGCTAAGTCCTTAAATGATTCCCCGTTTTTTGAGATGAACGCATCACGTGGATCGACACGCTTTGGTATACATCCAATTGTTAATCCGTCTGGAAGTACAGCTGGCATATCCTTCATACTATGTACAGCCATATCGATTTCTTTCGTAAGCAACGCATGCTCAATTTCTTTTACAAACAAGCCTTTCCCGCCTACTTTGGAAAGCGTCACATCTAAAATAACATCACCTTTTGTAACGATTTCTTTCACTTCAAATTCATATGGTAAACCAAGCGCTTTTAATTGATCAATAAACCAATTTGTTTGCGTTAATGCTAGCTTACTCTTTCTTGAACCTACAATAATTTTGCGCATAATTTTCTCTCCTCATTATAAATACCAAAAGTGGAAATTGGATAAACTGCTTAATAGAAAAATATTGATTAACATAACGAGAAAGGCTCCAATGTTCCAATTTATAATCTTCTTACCTTGCAATATATCTGATCCTCGTAAATATAAACCCATGCAATAGACAAATAAAACAACAAAAGACCCGATTACTTTCGTGTCATACCAATGGAAATTATCTAGTTTTGTATATCCCCATATACATCCAAGTAAAATAGCTAATAGGAAAAACGGAACAGAAAATAAATTTAATCCATATGACATCGACTCAAGCTTCGGTAAGTTTCCTAACCGTCTTAATCTCGCATTCCATTTTTTCTGTTTTAATAATCGATATTGCAACAAGTACATAATGGAAAAAATAAACGATACTGTAAACGCCGCATAGGAAATAATCGCCATTCCTACATGCACGTATACAAGTTCTGAAACTAATTGCTGCGCGAGTACCGGCGACATTTTTCCGAGCGGAGTGAAAATAGAAAAAGCGCTTACGCCAAAAGCAATGACATTTGTAAAAAAGACTAAAAAGTCAATGCGCATAAATCGATTGATTACGAGTGACATCGTAATTAATAACCACACATAAAAATAAATTCCTGATAATAATGTTAAAATCGGATTCGTCTCTGATTCCGTGGCCCGAAGTAACATAAAAACAGACTGTAATACCCATACAATCGCAAGTAACCAAAAAGCAATTCGATTCGCCTTTCGGTTACTTTGGAAATAATCTATAAAATATAAACTAATGCTACAAGCATATAAAACAATTGCGATATGATAAATTATACTATTATTTAAAAAGCCCATCCGATCATCCTTTCGGGTTATAAAGATGGAACGGATGCTGTCCACGCTCGTTTATGCTCTGGTTCTTCCGTATGTTCCACGGCCTCTTCTTGCACTTCTAAATCAAAAATTTTCGCGAATAACGCGAGCTTTTCCGTAGCTCCCTCTTCGGCCGCTAACTCTTTTGCTACTAAAATTGGATCTTTTAATAATTGGTTAATAATACTTTTCGTATGTTTACTAATCACTTTTCTCTCACGATCACTAAGCGTTGGAATTTTTCGTTCAAGACTTTGCATCGTTTCATTTTGAATTGCCAATGCTTTATCACGAAGAGCTGAAATTAATGGAACAACGCCAAGTGTATTTAACCACGCTTTAAATATAACGATTTCCTCTTCGATCATAAGCTGAATTTTTTCCGCCTCTTTTAAACGCTCAGCACGATTTGCTTCTACTACGCCTTGCAGATCATCAATATCGTACAAGAAAGAACCTTCTAGCTCATCAATTGCTGGATCAATATCACGCGGCACTGCAATATCGACCATAAATAGCGGACGGCCTGAGCGCATCCGTTCTACTCTTGTCATCATTTCTTTCGTAATTACATAATCTGAAGCACCAGTTGAACTAATTAAAATATCCGCTTCTAACAGCGCACACTGCAATTCACTTAACGGTTTTGCATGCCCCATATATTTCTCGGCCATTGTTTCCGCCTTCGTAAATGTACGGTTCATTACCGTCACTTTGCGAGCGCCACTTCCATATAAGTTTTGCAGTGCAAGTTCTCCCATTTTTCCAGCACCAAGAATTAAAACATGACAATCTGTTAAATCACCAAAAATTTTCTTTCCAAGTTCAACCGCTGCATAACTAACAGACATTGCACTCTCACCAATTGTTGTTTCTGAATGAGCACGCTTTGCTAACGTAATTACTTGTTTGAACAATTCATTAAAAATTGTTCCTGTTGCTTTTACTTCTTGCGCCTCTAAGAAGCTATTTCGAATTTGACCTAAAATTTGTGTTTCACCGACTACCATAGAATCTAATCCGCATGTTACACGAAATAAATGTTCAATCGCACCATCTTGTTCAAAAATAGACAAGTATGGTGACACTTCTTCTATCTCAAGCTGAAACCAATCAGCTAAAAATTTCTTAATATAATATCGTCCCGTGTGTAATTGATCGACGACAGCATAAATCTCAGTACGATTGCACGTTGATACAATGACATTTTCTAATACGCTCTTCTGATTTTGTAACGTTGTCATTGCCTGCTCTAGCTCTGCTGCCTGAAATGTGAGTTTCTCACGAAATTCTACAGGGGCTGTTCGATAATTTACACCAACAACAAGAATATGCACGCAGCATGTCCCCCTTCACCCGTTTTATCACCTTATCTACTATCATAATACAACTTTCCTGTTATGAATCTGACAATCGTGTGAACAACAGGTTTTTTTTGTTCGTTTTGTCTTCTACTTGCAGGAGACAAAGCAAATCTTCCAGAATAAACGTCTTACTTTATAATCATTATAAAATAATAACTCTATTTGTACGTTACCAAAAAAATCTGTCAGAATCAAGTGATGGAAACTATTCCATAAGAATAGAGCAACTATCTTTTTTTATCTTCTTTCATAATACAGAAAAATATGTATGATTGTTCCAAAATGTAACAACTTCTTTCATGTGACACATTACTCAAATTTTTTTCATTGCAATGTATTTGACATCTCATTTCTTTTTCGTTATATTGATTTTATAAAATTAAATTGTGCACAATTTAAAAAGGAGGGATGCTCATGAAAGAGAATCCTTTACATCTCGATAATCAACTTTGCTTTTCTATTTATGCCTGTTCTAGGGAAGTAACACGCTTTTATCGACCTTATTTAGAAGAAATGGGTATTACGTATCCACAGTACATTACATTATTAGTGCTTTGGGAGCAAGATGGATTAACTGTAAAAGAAATTGGCGAACGTCTATTTTTAGATTCTGGTACATTAACACCCATGTTAAAACGTATGGAGACATTAGGATTAGTTAAACGTGTTCGTTCTAAGGAAGATGAACGCAAAGTGTGCATTGAACTAACAGAACAAGGACACGCTTTAAAAGAAAAAGCATGTTCATTGCCAAAAACCATAGCTACCAATTTAGGAATTACAGAACAAGAATATCGATCATTATTAATTCAATTAAATAAATTAATTGAAACCATGAAAACAATTAATGATAGAAAAGGGGAATGAAAATGGAAAAATTATACACAGCAACTGTAACTGCAACAGGCGGAAGAAACGGGAAAGTTGTTTCAGAAGACGGCATTCTAAATCTTAATGTGAAGATGCCAAAAGCATTAGGTGGTATGGGTGGCGAAGCAACGAATCCAGAACAATTATTTGCAGCTGGTTATGCAGCATGCTTTGATAGTGCATTACAACTTGTTATTCGTACGAAACGAGTAAAAGTAGAAAGTACAGAAGTGACAGCTCATATTTCAATTGGGAAAGATACTGACGGTGGTTTTGGTTTATCTGCTGTACTTGATATACGTGTAGTTGGCGTTTCTCATGCTGAAGCACAAGAGCTTGTAGAAGCTGCACATGGCGTATGTCCATATTCTAAAGCGACTAGAGGAAATATTGAAGTTACATTAAACGTACTGTAGGAAGATGTTCAAAAAATCCGGTAAAGATAGCTGTCACATTTCTTTATCCTCCTTTTTGAACTTATACTGTAAGAAACAAAAAACGCGCGACGAATCGTCACGCGTTTTTTGTTTTTGTAAACTTATGAATGGCTTTCCACGCCTCTTCTTTTCCAAGGCCTGTTTCTGAAGAAAATAGAACAACTTCATCACCTTGTTCAATATCAAGCGTTTCTTTCACAACCTTCAAATGCTTTTGCCATTTCCCTTTTGGAATTTTATCGGCTTTCGTCGCAATGATAATGGTTGGAATTTCATAATGCTTTAAGAAATCATACATCATCACATCATCGTTTGTTGGGGCATGACGTAAATCAACTACTAATACAGCCGCATCTAATTGCTCACGCGTTGTAAAGTATGTTTCAATCATTTTACCCCATGCCGCCCGCTCTGATTTGGATACTTTCGCATATCCATAACCTGGAACATCGACAAAGTGCATCATTTCATTAATTAAGAAAAAGTTCAACGTTTGCGTTTTTCCTGGTTTAGAAGAAATACGCACTAACTTTTTGCGATTTAAAATTTTATTAATAAAGGAAGACTTTCCAACATTAGAACGACCTGCTAATGCAATTTCTGGTAAGTCGCCATCTGGATATTGTTCTGGTCTAACAGCACTAATGACAATATCTGCTTTTGTTACTTTCATTGTTTCACTCCTACTAATGCGTGCTCCAATACTTCGTCTAAATGAGACACAAGCACAAACGTAAGGTTTTCTTTTACGCTTTCTGGAATATCATCTAAATCTTTTTCATTTTCGGCTGGCAAAATAATTTTTGTTAAGCCTGCGCGGTGAGCACTTAATGTTTTTTCTTTTAAACCACCGATTGGTAATACACGACCACGCAAGGTAATTTCACCTGTCATCCCTACTTCTTTACTTACAGGTACACCTGTCAGTGCGGAAATAAGCGCCGTTGCCATCGTAATACCAGCTGATGGGCCATCCTTTGGAACTGCTCCTTCTGGAACATGAATATGGATGTCATTCTTTTCATGGAAATCTGGATCAATATGAAGTTCTTCTGCACGAGAGCGAATATAACTAAATGCAGCTTGTGCAGATTCTTTCATAACATCCCCAAGTTTCCCTGTTAAAATTAATTTTCCTTTTCCTGGTGATACAGATACTTCAATTGCGAGTGTATCACCGCCAGCAGCTGTATACGCTAAACCAGTGGCCATTCCAACTTGGTCTTTCGTTTCAGCTTGCCCATAACGGAATATATGTTTACCAAGTAGGTCTGTAATATTTTTTTCCGTTACAATAATACGTTTACGCTCTTCTGTAACGATGATTTTGGCTGCTTTACGACAAATCTTTGCAATTTGACGCTCTAACGTACGAACACCAGCCTCGCGCGTATAGTAGCGAATAATTTCAAGCAGCGCTTCATCACGAATTTGTAGATTCCCTTTTCGCAAGCCGTGTTCTTTTAATTGCTTCGGCAATAAATGTTCACGAGCAATATGTACCTTTTCAATCTCTGTATAACCAGCAATCGAAATAATTTCCATACGATCAAGAAGTGGACCTGGAATGCTCGCCAGCGTATTTGCAGTTGCAACAAACATTACCTTTGATAAGTCATAAGGCTCTTCAATATAATGATCGCTAAAATTATGGTTTTGCTCTGGGTCTAATACTTCAAGTAACGCCGCTGATGGATCACCACGGAAATCATTGGACATCTTATCGATCTCATCTAATAAAAAGACTGGATTGATTGTCTCGGCCTTTTTCATTCCTTGAATAATACGACCTGGCATTGCTCCAACATATGTACGACGATGACCACGAATTTCAGATTCATCACGAACACCACCAAGGGAAACACGGACAAAATTACGATTTAACGATGTTGCAATAGAACGTGCTAAAGATGTTTTTCCGACTCCAGGGGGTCCTACTAAACAAAGAATTGGTCCCTTTAAAGAATTGGTTAGCTTTTGAACAGCTAAATACTCTAGTACACGCTCTTTCACTTTCTCAAGGCCATAATGATCCTTATTTAAAATTGTTTCAGAATGCGCAAGATCAATCATATCCTCTGTTGCTTCTGTCCATGGAATCGCTAATAACCAATCAAGATAATTGCGAATCACACCGCTCTCCGCAGAACTTACCGGCAACTTTTCATAACGATCTAATTCTTTTAGGGCAGCCTTCTTCGTTTCTTCCGGCATTCCGGCTTCTTCAATTTTCGTGCGAAGCTCTTCCACTTCGCCACCTTTACCTTCTTTATCACCAAGTTCTGTTTGAATTGCCTTCATTTGTTCACGTAAGAAATACTCTTTTTGGGTACGTTCCATCGAACGCTTCACTTGTTGTCCAATTTTCTTTTCTAAACTAAGTAGTTCTTGCTCATCTTGAATAATGGAAATAAGTGTATGTAATCTTTCTTTTGCTGATCTAATCTCCAAAATTTCTTGCTTTTGTTTTGTCTTAATTGGTAAATGAGAAGAGATTAAATCAGCTAGGCGACCGGGTTCCTCAACATCTACTACTGTCGCAAATGTTTCATTCGATACCTTTTTCGAAACTTTAATATATTGCTCGAAATGTTCGAGTAACGTGCGCATTAAAGCCTTTTCTTCTAAATCGCCTTCTTCTTCCTCTGTTACTGTTTGAATAGAAACTTGTATTACATTTTCTTCTTCAATAAATTCGACAATTTCTGCTCTATGTAAACCTTCTACAAGGACACGAAGCGTACCGTTTGGCAGTTTTAACATCTGCTTCACTTTCGCTACTGTACCCACACTATATATGTCATCTTCTTTTGGATCATCGATATTCATTTCTTTTTGCATTGCTAAAAAGATGATATTTTCATCCATTGCTGCCTGCTCTAGTGCTTGTATCGATTTATCACGTCCTACATCAAGATGCAGAACCATCGTTGGATATACGAGAACGCCTCTTAATGGTAGGAGGGGCACAATTCTTTCGTTCGTATTCATACTAGACATAGCACCTCCATAATAAATTAAACTCCTGTTCAACTATTTTATATTACAATACACCTTGATGCAATTGCAGAGATTCCTTGCAATTGCAAATCCCCTGCTTTTTCTGTTCCAAAAAAGAAAAAGGGACCCCGCTTAAGCATACAAACTTAAACGAAGTCTGGCAAATATTATTATGCTCTAGTAGACGCTCACATAAAGTGAAACTTTAATCAGCGGTGGGTTTTTTCATCCCTCACTGATTATTAGCCCTCACCAATCTGGATTTTACGGGCAGCCCGCCCCCCACCTAACTTCTTTGCTTTTGCTGAATTTTGAGGTAGGGGTCTTACTGCCTGTTAATGCGGGATAAAACGAAATCACCTATTAGATCTTCAAATTCATATTACATCGCCTTCATCTACCTTATGGCGCACATCGATTTCACGATGCAAATTTTCTTGTACGAATGTTAATTCAAAAACTTCCTTTAATTTTCGAACGGGAATAATCTCAATGTCTTTTATCGTATATAAAAATGGTTGCATATTTTCAGCAGGAATGATAACTTTTTTCGCTCCTGCTTTTTTCGCTGCTTTCACTTTTGCATATACGCCGCCAACTGGTTTCACTTCTCCATGAATACTTATTTCTCCTGTCATCGCGATTTCGTTATTCACATAAACACGATGCAGAGCGGAGTATACTCCTGTTGCCATTGCAATTCCTGCTGAAGGCCCGTCAATTGGAATCCCACCTGGAAAATTAATATGTATATCATATCCTTCTGGCAACAAATCGAGAGAACGAAGGACTGTCAAAACATTGTCAACTGAACCTTTCGCCATGCTTTTACGACGGATTGATTTCGTTTGACTACCAATGCTCTCTTCTTCCACAATTCCTGTAACATTTATCGAACCCTTGTCCGTAGCTGGAATTGCTGTTGCTTCAATTTCTAATAACGCCCCTGTATTCGGTCCATATACTGCAAGACCGTTTACAAGACCGATCTTCGGAATTGGATAAATACGCTTTTCATATTTTGGAGTAAGCTGACTAGAATGAACGACCCATTCAATATCCTCATCCTTAATAAATGAGCGTCCCTCATTAATCGCCATCCCTGCAGAAATTTGCACAAGATTAATGGCTTCTCTTCCATTCCTTGCATACATTCCAATTATTTCAATACCTTGTTCCCCAATTTCCATCTTTACTTTTTCTGCTGCATTCTTCGCTACTTTTTGAATTTCTTCTGTATCGAGTTCACGGAAGAAAACTTCTAAACAACGAGAACGAATAGCCGGAGGAATTTCATCTGGAGAACGAGTTGTCGCTCCAACTAAGCGAAAATCTGCTGGTAAGCCTTTTTGAAAAATATCATGTATGTATGTTGGAATCATTGAATTTTCTTCGCTATAGTATGCACTTTCCAAAAACACTTTACGATCTTCTAATACTTTTAACATTTTATTCATCTGGATTGGATGCAATTCACCAATTTCATCAATAAATAAAATGCCGCCATGCGCATCTGTTACAGCACCTTTTTTCGGCTGAGGAATTCCCGCTTGTCCCATTGCGCCTGCCCCTTGATAAATCGGATCATGCACCGATCCAATTAACGGATCAGCGATACCACGCTCATCAAAACGCGCTGTTGTTGCATCCAGTTCAATAAATGTTGCATTCATACGAAATGGTGATTTTTGATTTTTCTTCGCTTCTTCTAACACAAGACGTGCCGCTGCCGTTTTCCCTACTCCAGGGGGGCCGTATATAATGACATGCTGCGGGTTCGGTCCACAAAGCGCCGCCTTTAATGATCTAATTCCATCCTCTTGCCCTACAATATCTAAAAAAGATGTAGGACGTACCTTTTCAGCAAGCGGTTCTGTCAAAGAGACTTCGCGCATTTTGCGAAGTTGTTCTAATTCTTTTTTCGATTCTCGATCAATTGAAACTTTTTGTGTTCGCTGGTTTCGGAGCAAATGCCAGAAATATAATCCGACAATTACACCAAAAACAAGTTGAACAAGTAAGAATATATTTGTCCAGCTCATCATTTATTTCCTCCCGCTATGTTTTACCATTTAGTATTTCCTGGGAGGAATAGTGCTAAACATAATAAGAAACAGCAATTATAAAAATTGCTGTTTCATTCTTACACTATGCAGATGTTTTTGTATCAAGTACAGTACCGTCTTGTAACACCAATTTTGGCGGTGCATTGTCCGCTACTGTTTCTTTTGAAAGAATACACTTCTCGATATCTTTACGAGATGGAAGTTCGAACATTACATCTAGCATTAAGCCTTCAATAATAGAACGAAGTCCACGAGCACCTGTTTTACGTTCAATTGCTTTTTTCGCAATTTCAATCAGTGCTCCTTCTTCAAATTCAAGCTCAACATCGTCAAGCTCCAATAATTTTTGGAACTGTTTCACAAGCGCATTTTTCGGTTTTGTTAAAATATCAACAAGAGCATCTTCATCAAGCGGCTCTAGGTTTGCAATAACTGGAAGACGACCAATAAACTCTGGAATTAAACCAAATCGTAAAAGGTCTTCTGGCAATACGTGAGATAAAACATGCTTTTCATTTACATCAGCATTTTTCTTCTCTGAACCAAATCCAATTACTTTTTCACCAAGGCGACGTTTAATAATTGGCTCGATGCCATCAAACGCACCACCACAAATGAATAAAATGTTCGTTGTATCAATTTGAATAAACTCTTGATGCGGATGTTTGCGACCACCTTGAGGTGGAACGCTTGCTACAGTACCTTCTAAAATTTTCAGAAGGGCCTGCTGTACACCCTCACCAGACACATCGCGTGTAATTGATGGATTTTCTGACTTACGCGCCACTTTATCAATCTCATCAATATAAATAATTCCTTTTTCAGCTTTCTCTACATCGTAATCAGCAGCTTGAATAAGTTTTAGTAAAATGTTTTCTACATCTTCACCTACATATCCAGCTTCTGTTAAAGATGTTGCGTCCGCGATTGCAAATGGAACATTTAAAATACGCGCTAATGTTTGTGCCAATAGTGTTTTACCACTACCAGTTGGCCCGATAAGTGCGATATTACTTTTCGCCAATTCTACATCATCAATTTTGCTGTTAGAATTAATGCGTTTGTAATGATTATATACCGCTACCGCTAGTGCTTTTTTCGCATTGTCTTGTCCGATGACATACTCATCTAAGATTTCACGAATTTCTACCGGTTTCGGTACATCTTTGAATTCTACTTCTTCGTCTTTCGCAAGCTCCTCTTGCACAATCTCTGTACAAAGCTCAATACACTCATCACAAATGTAAACACCTGGACCAGCAACAAGTTTTCGAACTTGCGTTTGTGTTTTACCACAGAAAGAACATTTTAATTGCCCTTTTTCATCATTAAATTTAAACATATTTTCACACCCCTTACAAAGTGCTAATCTCTTGCCTTCGTATGTACACGATAAATGTATCGTATGTAAATACATATTATGTCACTACGTGGCGAGAAATACAAATAATATGACTAGTTATGTACAAATAAAAAATTTTTAAAACTTTTGAAATATGTATATTCGACTTTAGAAGGATCATTTCCTTCTTCATCGAAAAGTTTTATAAATATATTTCTATATTTATAAAACAAGACACGATCAAAAATCGTGCCTTGTTATTTTATTATGCAGCTTTGCTGTTGTCTACTAAGAAGTCTACAGCTTTACGAACTTTAAGATCTTCAGATAAAGCATCTAAGCTTCCAAGAGCTTGTGTGATAGCGTCAACTGGCATGTTGTACATTGCAGCCATTTTTTCAACTTCTGCAGTTACTTCTTCTTCAGTAACTTCAATGTTTTCAGCTTCAATGATAGCTTCAAGAACAAGGTTGATTCTTACACGTTTTTGTGCATCTTCTTTCATTTGTTCTTTTAACTTGTCAGCATCAGTACCTGTGAATTGGTAGTAAAGCTCAAGGTTCATACCTTGTTGGCTTAAGCGTTGTTCGAATTCGCGAACCATACGATCTAACTCAGTTTCGATCATAGCTTCTGGAATTTCGATTTCAGCGTTAGCAGCAGCTTTTTCTACTACTTCGTCACGAACTTTGTGCTCAGCTTCGTGCTTTTTGCCTTCTTCTAAGTTTGCACGAAGTTTTGCTTTTAACTCATCAAGAGTTGCAACTTCTTCGTCTGCATCTTTAGCGAACTCGTCATCTAAAGCAGGAAGTTCTTGTGCTTTAATTTCATGAACTGTTACTTTAAATGTTGCTGGTTTACCAGCAAGTTCTTCTGCATGGTACTCTTCTGGGAATGATACTTCAACGTCTTTTGACTCGCCAGCTTTTAGACCAATTAATTGCTCTTCAAAACCTGGGATGAATGTACCAGAACCGATTGCTAGAGAGTAGTTCTCGCCTTTTCCGCCTTCGAATGCTTCGCCATCAACGAAACCTTCAAAGTCGATTACAGCTGTATCGCCGTTTTCAGCAGTACCTTCTTCTTTAACAACAAGTTCAGCTTGACGTTCTTGTAAAGATTTTAATTCGTTCTCTACATCTTCGTCAGTTACAGTTGTTTCAACTTTTTCTACTGCTAGTCCTTTGTATTCACCTAATTTTACTTCAGGTTTTACAGTAACTTTTGCAGTGAAGATTAAGTTTTCGTTTTTCTCGAATTTCTCGATGTCGATTTCAGGATGAGCAACTGGGAAGATACCAGTTTCATCGATTGCTTCACCGTATGCTTTTGGTAAGATAATATCTAAAGCATCTTGGTATAAAGATTCAACACCAAAGCGTTGTTCGAATAACGGACGAGGCATTTTTCCTTTACGGAAACCAGGTACGTTAATTGTTTTTACTACTTTTTTGAACGCAGCGTCGATAGAGTTGTTTACTTCTTTAGCATCAACTTCGATTGTTAAAACGCCAACGTTACCTTCTAATTTTTCCCATTTTGCAGCCATTTATTCTTTCCCTCCAACTATAATAATGTATGCACATACCACTACAGATTGAGATTTCCATTCTTTCTTTTTTAGAAACAATGCAAGCACAGAAGCCAATTTTATTCAGGCTTTCTAATCTTCTAGCAATAAGCTTTAAGACATGCGATTCCCAATCTACTATTTGTCTATAAGACAAACACGGTATATTTTGTTCGAGAATAATATGAAACATATTAAGTAAGAGAATTATACTTCTCTCCTCTTACAAACAGGCATAATTCAGCCTTTTGCAACCCTTACATTATAACATAGAATATTCTCGTTTCAATAACTGAACGATTCTTTTTCATAATTATACCGGTAAATGCCCTTCTCTCTCCACACGTAAAAACCATTGATATGCAATATGAAACTCTTCAACGGTAATATTATACGCTACCATAAGTTCCTCTTCATCGATTATCAACCCGAAACGTTTTCTCCCGATTCTCTCTAAAACTGCTGCCCAAACTTCGTGCTTATCCATTAGTAATGGGAACGGGAAAATACTAGCTTGCATTTCTCTCCAATATGTAATAATTGCCTCAAACATATTTGGATTATCACTTTCTAAACGATTAGATAATATATGTATGACTTTTTTCGAATACTCATCATTATGACCCAAATGAGCTGGGATAATCACTATTCTTTCGCCAAATTTCTCTACTTCTATTTCTTCTTCCATACGCTTCTCCACCATTTTGTATATAATGGAAGTTTTTAAATACGGATGTCTCGTGCCATCAATAAGAAATTTCTGTAAAGCTGGCAAAGCTTTTTCGAGGTTTTTAAGTAATAGAGCATTAATTACCTGCAATTGCTGCCCAAAATTTTCTACAAATAGATTCTTCGAAAATTCTTCCAGATCAAAATCAGATTCTATCGGCGTTGTTTCCTCACCGTTTAGCATATTCTCCGCAAACTGAGCAAGCTGTGCTAATTTTTCTCTTTGCTCTACGGTCAATTCTTTCTTCTGCAAAACCTCTTCAACAGTTTCAATTACACCTACATAATCATTTGTTTGAACTAAAATTGTCACGTATGTTTCAAGAATATCCCCAAACAAGACTGTTCCTGTTTCAAGCAGCTGCTCGCATCGTTCTTTTGATTCTTCCATTCGCTTTAATTCTAATAAACAAATAACCGAAGCTAATTCTGTTTGTTCTGTTTCTCCATTATACTGACGCAATATTTCAAAACAGCGCAATGCATCTTCGAACTTCCGCTCCCGCAGCGCCATAAACCCTTGATCAATATAACGCTCTGACAACTGCGGAAACAATACGACCGTATTTTCTTTTTTATCCATACGTCCGCCTCTTTTTTTAGATTTTAAGTATCTTCAAAGTAAATATAACAAATGACTGTTAAGAAAACAACATTCCAAATACATTTATTTGAAATATGAAAATATTTAACTTTTATAATTAAAAATGAAAAATTTACATCAACAAAGCCTCTTTATGCATATAAAGTGAAACTTCCATCAGTGGGGTTTTCTTCATCCCTTACTGATGGTTAGCCCGCAAATAGCGGGATAAAAAACCCTCAGCAAATAACGTAGAGGATTTTCTCATTAATGGAAAGCTTTTATAATTGTAGGATATACGAAAAGAGTGATAATTTGGAGAACAATAATTGTAACAACAATCATGCTAAAAAAGAAGATTGGCTTACTTTGTTTCATTAGAAACATAATAATGAGCATAATGCAGGCAAGTAAACACATAAAAAATAAACTTGTAGTTGAACTTAGTATTCCACTTGGGACAAATAACAATAATATAACACTACAGACACCTATAATTCCGAATAACCATTCCATTCATTTACCCATTCCCTTTCCCTCTCATCACAATTCTCTCTATGCTACTAAATGTTTTACAACTTCAACTACATCTGTTAATTTCTCATACGCTACAAATCCAAAAGCTACTGTTAAAGCTGTTACGACTAACCCTTTCATATTTTTTCCTCCTCGTGTCATCTTCGTTACCTTAATTATAAAGAACTGACATTTTGTTACCATCGAACTTCCTTACATCTACCTTACAGAATTGTAAGATTTCAAAAGAAAAGAAAAACCACCTAACATAATCGAAAGTGGCTTTTACAGGATTTCTCTATAATCGTCAGCAAATTTAATGTTTTTTTGTTGATGATTCTTCGGAGGGTCTATACGTAAACTAATTGATTTACAAAATACTTTCGGATCAAAGTAATAACACAAATCAGTTTGAGGACAGTATACACAGTAAATATCTATTTCTTCTTTATCTGTATTTTTTATAGCTACCCCATTTTTAGTTGAATAACTAGAACGAAATCTGATTTCAAGCATTCCCTTCTCATTCAATTCACGATATTTAACTTGCACTCTCTTAAATAAGCCATCTTTATAAATTACAAGATCAAACGGAGAATGCTCTGTATGTGGAATTAAGATCATATACCCCTTTTCATACAAATCTACCTGAGCTTTTAAAACACCTAAATCACCTTTTGTTTTTGTATGATGATACATATATCTATTCAACACCTTTAAAATTATTCTATAACTAAATTCGGTAACTCATTTCCAATCCCTTCTTCAAAATTCTCATTAAAAACATATAAATTTTCCACAAAAAATGATAGTATATTTTCGTACAATTCAGAACAAAAAAAAAGGGGATGATACATATGTTCAAAAAAGTAGCTGCTGATGTACTTGGGTTAAGTGATGTAGGTTCTGTAATCACACCGAAAGATTATGATAAAGTTGATGCTGATGATTATGTCATGCATGAAGATGGGGAAAAAATTTATTTTTTAATCAAATCAAAGTCTGACGAATATTGCTTTACAAACAAAGGATTAATTCATCTAGACGGAACGAGTGCAGCAAGTAAAAAACGTACATTGCGTCGTTATAGTTACAGCAAATATCAAATTAGAAATGTAGCGTTAGAAACTGCTGGTACAATCGATTTAGATGTGGAAATTAAATTTCACATGGGGGATGAGTATTACTCAATTGATGTTCACAAAAAGCACATTGAAGAGCTCAAAGACCTATATAAAGCCCTTCTCAAAATTGAGGAAATCTCCTATGAGAATGATATTACATTACAGTATGCTCATAAAAGCTTAGACATGGCATCCAACACATTTAGCCGCATTACAAACGCACAACTCAATTTAGCAGAGCAATTTAAGGAAATGAATCAAATTGCCTTCAATTGGCTTGTTGATACAAAAAAACAATATAATGTGAAAGATTATGGATTTGTCTTTGAAAAATTTATTAACAACTAATTTAAAAACAAATAAAAAACCTTGTTATCAAAAGATAACAAGGTTTTTTTAGCGTCCCAGGAGAGATTCGAACTCCCGACCGACGGCTTAGCTTACCACCATAGCTTTCGCTACCAGTATTTACTGTTTGTAGTCTGGACTATATCTTCACCATTTCAGGTGCGACACGTGTAGTCTCTACGGAACCTCACGATGATTTTCATCATGCTTCAGAGTCTTTACCATTAAGATTTACTTAATCATTCAAAACTCCTTAATCTTCTCAAGGAAGATCGTAAGTTTCCTCGGTATTACCATCAGCCGTACTGTTAAGGCTTCACCGATATAGTGTCGTCCACTCTATAGGTTCTTGTTTCCCTATAAAGGCTCCTATTCTTGAAGGCCGTTGCTCTATCCTGCTGAGCTACTGGGACATGGAGCGGGTGAAGAGAATCGAACTCTCGACCAGAGCTTGGAAGGCTCTTGTTTTACCACTAAACTACACCCGCATATTTTGTTTTTATTTTCGCTTGATGTCTTATCGACAATGTTTATTATATTTGTACGTCTAGATAAAGTCAACACTTTTTTTCAAAGAGGATAATTTTTCTTATCCTCTTTGAAAAGTTTTATGTGCGACAACTTTTCCATCTAATGTTTCAAATCGAATTTCAATGTCTTCTTCAGTTACTTCTAACAAAGTAAATGTTTTTTCTTTACGGGAACGTGGCAATAAAATGCTTCCAGGATTGATGAATAAAATATCATCAATAAATTCCGCTCCCAACATATGAGAATGTCCAAAACACACAATATTCGCCTCCACTTCTTTTGCACGATATAGAAGTGTTTGCAAACTCATTTTAACATTGTACCGATGTCCGTGCGTAGCAAAAAAGCGTAATCCATCTACATCAGTAATAATTTCTTCTTCAAAGCCATTATAGAAATCGCAATTTCCTTTTACTACTTGGAACCCTTGTAAATCAGAATGATCTGGTGTTAGTTCTGAATCACCGCAATGAATCATAATATCTACATTTCTCTCATATGTATCTTTTAATTGCTGTAATTCTCTCGTAGAACCGTGACTATCGCTTACAATTAAAGCTCTCATCGGTCTCTCTCCCTTATTCTTCTTCTAAAAACCACTCTGGAATTTTCTCTTCCAACTTACGAAGAGCACGTCCGCGGTGACTGATTTCATTTTTCTCATCTGAAGTTAGCTCAGCCATCGCTCGTTTGTATTCTTCTACATAAAAGATTGGATCGTATCCGAAACCATTTTCACCACGACGTTGTTCTAAAATCTTCCCTTCACATGTACCATTTACAATAACCGGTTCTTTATCATCTTCTGGAAAAGCAACTGCTAACGCACAATAAAAACGCGCTGTACGCTTTTCCATCGAAACGCCATCTAATTCTGTTAAAACTTTGTCGATATTCGCCTGGTCATCTTTTTGTTCACCAGCATAGCGAGCAGAGCGCACACCAGGATTTCCATTTAAAGCATCAATAATTAGACCTGAATCGTCTGCAATGACAATTGAATTGAACTGCTTACATAAACTGTCCGCTTTCAAGATTGCATTTTCTTCAAATGTTTCGCCAGTTTCCTCAACTTCTTCAATATGAGGGAAATCATAAAGAGATTTTACTTCTAAATCAAATCTCTCGAATAGCTCAGCAAATTCACGTACTTTCCCCATGTTTTTCGTCGCTACAACAACTTGTTTCATATTTTTCACCTCTACTCTATGTGAGATACGATGTCGCCTAATGCTTCTTTTTGTTTTTCAACGAGTTGTAAAATTCCTTGTTCAGCTGCATCGAGTAATTCATTTAACTCTGCGCGGCTAAATGTTGCTTCTTCTCCAGTTCCTTGCACTTCAACAAACTGGCCTTTTCCTGTCATAATGACATTCATATCAACATCCGCTTTAGAATCTTCTGCATAGTTTAAATCTAAAACTACACCTTGGTTTTCAACAATTCCAACAGATGTTGCAGCTAAATAATCTTTTACTGGAATTTTAGATACCTTTTCCGCTTGTAATAACTTTTCAAATGCTAACACCATCGCGACATAAGCACCCGTAATCGACGCAGTTCTTGTTCCGCCATCTGCTTGAATGACATCACAGTCAATCCAAACCGTTCTTTCCCCAAGCACTTCCAAATCAACAACCGCACGTAATGCTCGTCCAATTAAACGTTGAATTTCCATTGTGCGACCAGTTACTTTCCCTTTACTGGACTCACGAATTGTACGCTGTTCTGTTGCCCGTGGAATCATCGCGTATTCCGCTGTTACCCATCCTTTTCCTTCGCCTCTCATAAATGGTGGCACACGTTCTTCAATCGTTGCCGAACAAATAACTTTCGTATCTCCAACTTCAATCAGAACAGATCCTTCTGGATGTTTTAAATAATTTGTATGAAGATGTATATGACGCAGTTCTGCCGCTTCTCTACCATCTACTCGCATAAAATAACCCCCTAGTAACTACTACTCGTTAGTATAGCCCATTTTAAATTTATAATTATGTACAACAATAATAGAAGAAGGAGAACTCAAAAAGAAATTCCCCTTTCTAACATAATTATATCAAATTATTTAAGATTAAAAACTACCTGTATTCACGTTTTGCGGACGATCAACAGGTTTTGTTAGTTTCTCACCTTTCTCAGTAACAAGATTTGCTTTCCCGTTTACTTCAACAAAAACATTTTTTACATCTTGCTTTTCTGTTAAAGATAGAACGAGTGATTGCAGTACATAATTTGAAATCATACTTTTTCCTTTATCTACATATATATTTTCATTGAAATTCAATGTAACTTTTCCATCTTGTATTTTCGGTTCACTAACAAGCTTCACATCAGGATTAAAATCATTAAGTAAAGCTGAGCCCGATGGCCCTTTAACAAGCTCATTCACAACCGTTGCTACTTCATGTTCCTTTCCTTCTGCCACGCGGCGTGTCACTGGCACATAATACTGTGTTTTATTATTTTGTGCTAAGAAATAAAGTGTAACTGGCTTCGTATTCGTGACATCCGCCACTTGCTCATCATCAAAGTTAATACCGTCAGCACGGCTCACACCTTCACCAAGCGGCGTGCCACCAACAGGCATCTTCGCTAATTTCTCACCATTTATTTGAAATTTAACTTGTTTAATATCTTTAAATTGCGTTAATGTCCAAGCTACCGATTCAACGATTTGACGCTCTTCTTCTTTTTTATAATTTTTCATTTCCTTTGAAAAATCCACAACTGCTGTCCCATCTTTTTTCAAATCAATGGACATCATTGTACCTGCCGGAAGAACCGCCTTGAATCCATTTGGCAGTAAATTCTCTACTGGACCATCCTTCACAAGGTATTCTAATGTTTGTTTCACAACTTCATTTTGTTTTGGAGCAGGTAATGCTAGCGTTTGCGGTACAACATAACCATTTTTATCAACAAGATATAGCTCATATTTCTTCGTTTGTCCTTGCTTCTCCTTTGTAGCAGTCTCTTTCTTTTCACCGTCTGTATACGTGACTTTTTTCGGTGGATCAATTTGTTCCGTTTCTTTCTCCTTATTTAACAAACCGCACCCTGTTAGTAAAGCTGCGCTTACTGCAGTACAAACAAGCCATTTAAAAGTGGATTTAGGCATACCATTTCCCCCTAAAATCTAAGTTTGTACTATATGTATACGAGCTCTTTATCATTTTAGAACAAGCAATGACAACTTATCTTACATTTCACAAAATAAAAAAACTCCTAACTTGAACTGCACCCCAATTGTTAGACACAATTAACAATTGGAGGTGTAGTTTTTTTATGGCAAAGTTTTCATTAGAAG
>NZ_JAGDQK010000090.1:0-4742 GCF_017498755.1 Bacillus sp. XF8
TAAAAAGTGTTTTAAGGGTTTTTTAGTTTATTTGAACGAAAGTTCATTTTGTTTCCGTTCTTAAGTTGATGGGCATGTGAGCGGTACCCCATATAAAGAAATTTTAAACATCTTAATCTGCCTTTCCTTTATGTAAATATGGGAATAATGAAATTACCCCAAGGATAGCTAAACAAGCTCCAATCCATAGCGGAGATACAAAACCATATCCTTTACTGATCCCAAGACCACCTAGTGACGAACCAATAACAATACCTAGCGTAATAAAAGAACTATGAACGGTATTTATCATTATTCCATTACTAGCTGTTTTCATCACCCTCGCAACCATAGCTGGATTCAATGCTACACCAGTTAAACCAATAAAAATCATAGAAATAATTGCAATGTATTTATTCTCTGCACTTAAAGCAAATAAAGACAACGCTATGATTAATATAATTAATCCACCCATAAGCATTTTCATTGTAAATTTATCAGCGAACTTGCCAATTATTATATTCCCAATTACCGTCGCACTACCATAGAGAGCAAGTAAATATGGAATGCTTGTGCTTGAAAAGCCTGTGACATTTGTAAAGATTGGAGTGAAATAACTAAATGCTGCAAACGTACCACCAATAATGAACATACTTGTTACGTACGCTGCCCAAAGATGAATATTCTTAAATCGCAGAAGTTCGTCTTTCCAATTTAATTGCTCTTTATTTGAAGATGATGGTAACAACCGTTGAATCATAATCCCTGATACTAGCACAAGAACAGAAACAGCCCCAAAACTAATACGCCAGCCAAAATATTGCGAAATAACGGTTGTTATAGGTAAACCTAATACAGTTGCGAACATTAAACCTGCAAGTACAATTGATGCAGCTTTTCCCCTTGAATCAGAGTGAACCAATGTTGCAGAAAAGGAAATCGCAACTCCAAAAGCTGAAGCTGAAGCAGTACCAGTTATAATACGTGAAATCATCATAATATTATAGTTCCAAGCAATAGCTCCGAGAGATTGACCAATTAAAAATACGAACATTAAAAACAATAATGCTTGTTTGCTGCGCATTCGTAAGAGGATTGCAGTTAAAATGGGGCCTCCTATTACCATTGCTCCTGCATAAGCTGAAATTAAATACCCAATAGATGATACAGAAACCTGGAATGCAAGAGCAAGTTCATTCATCATACCTGCAACCATAAATTCTGATGTAGTCATACAAAAGATTGCTAAAGCTAATAAATAAATAATCGATGGCATAAAAACACTCCTTATTCATTATTGTAATGATTGGTACAAAAATAGTGCGAAAAAAGAGCGCACTAAGCGCCACAAATAGACTCCATTGTTCCTTTGATAACTTGTTCAGACAACATCCGATTTTGCATCGATACATTAAGAACACGGAATCCGTAATAACTGCTTAAAAGCAGACTAGCTAATTCCTCAGCTGATTGCTTCTTTGAAATTTCACCTGTTTGCAATCCTTCCTCCATCACTGTTTCAATAGCTTGTTTAAGAAGTTCAACATGCTTCGAGAAAATTTCTTGTACCATTAAATCGTTTTTAGCACGTTCTATACTGGCATTAATCAATAAACATCCTTTTTGATCAATATTCTCAAAGTCTTCTTTCAATGCCCATTCAAAAAAATTACTTAATCGTTCTTTAACTGGAATTGGAGTATCTAACAATTTCCTTTGTTCCCTAATCCCAATTTCATGGTAGCGTTCTAATACTTGTTTATACAGTTCATGTTTACTACCGAAAGTATTGTATAAACTTCCTTTTCCAAGTCCTGTATCACTGCATAAATCTTGTGTAGAACACCCTTCATATCCTCTTAACCAAAATGTTTTCATTGCAACATCTACAATTGAGGAATAATCAAACTCTCGGGGTCTGCCGCGTTTATTCAATCGTATCCTCCTCTCATTTTAAAGATAACATTAATAGAATACTCTTTTTTGTACCACGCGGTCAATAATTTTAGATTACGAATAATTAAAAATAGCCCCCTTATTCAAGTTGCCTAGCGAAAAAATCACGTTTTAATAGGCTTCTTTAGTATGCCTATCTTTCTATAAATTACCAGATATGAAACAAGGATCGTTTCATAACTAGTAATTTACTTGGTTAGCTTGATGGGTATGTGACGATACCCCATGCCCATCAACTTAAGAATTTAGAATTACCCCAAAACGAAAAAATTTGTACATTTTCACCTGGAGATGTCAATTTTCTCGTTTTAGGGTATTTTGTTTTGTTAACTTGATGGGCATGGGGTTACCATATCAAAAAAGAACATTGTACGTTTAGACACAATTTGGAACCATTTTAGCCGATTCCCTGTACGTTAAGCAGTCGGTTGTTTAAATTCATTTTTCTTTCAAATCTTTTTCTCAGAGCTGGTTTCTCTATCCTCTATTTTGTCTAAAGATTATAGCAGTGCCAAGTGATGCGAAAGCTGGTACGAAAATATCTCCCTCAGCTGTTTCCACCACTGGGAACCCATTTCTTTCGATAAATTTACGTGTAACCGAGATATCATGTACTGCAACTGCATATCCTATAAATCCTGGCAAAGGAGGCGTCACTTCACCTGGCAAAATATCGTTCAGTCGAGATTCAGGAACAATCGTTAGATACGCACCATTAAGGTCAAAAATGCTTGTCACACCTTTTGTTTGTGCATCACGACCTAGATAGCGCTGATAACGTTTGATGAAGTCATCAAGCTCAGGATCAGCAACACAAAGAATTACTTCAACAAGCTCAATCGCTCCATTCGGATGATTCATATGGGCTTGTGTTTGCAAAATCTCTAGAGGTGGATTCTCAGCGATAGCCAAACGACCTTCAGGCACATCTTCCCGATCAATTTCTATATAGTTCAAAGGGACTATTTGTGTTCCGGCTTCTGTCTCTATAGGACGTTGCACAGCATTAACACCACTATGCCCAACACCGTCTTGATTGAACTGAACTGCAGAATCCTTCGCATTAGATGTACAAAAACACAAGATGTGTGTTCCTTCGAATCTTGATAGGGAATTAGAAATAGTATTAACAGTGCGTCTGATATTTTCGAGAATTCGAGGAAGTACAGTTGGTGGAGCCTGAAGAGGCACAAAGTTCGCATCTTGAGGAATCCGTTCTCCATTTTCCACTATAGTAACGATTTCGATAAAATTATGGAGAAATGTAGCATGTGTATTTGCTGCACCCAATGGTTTAGGCACTTCGTCTTCCTTTTCAGCTATCGTCGGATAGGCTGGTGGAGGACATATGAAACCCAGCTTTCGGTACAGATCCAGTGCAACTCTCATATCTGTTACAACATGTCCTACATGATGAATATGCTTGATTTCAGATTTCATAGCACCACTCCTTCCTTATGTTTGGAATTTGTTTTTTATTGTTACTCACAGGAAATTAAGAGGTTTGTTCTTGCAAATAGGAGTATCACCAGCATTTTAGAAATTTACCACGCTAAAGGATTTTTAATTGCGTTGCATTCAAAACATTATATTTTGCATAACTTGTGTTAGAGCTGTAAATGAATTTTGCTTTTCTAATGCAACAAAAATGATTTTGTGGTGTATCAAAATGTTCTCAAAGGGATAATTTTCACATCAAATTATGCTAAATTTTGTTTAACGTAGTTATTTTCCAATTTGCTGACCGTACACCTATCTATACGTACAGAAGTCGGTTAAAATGTGTCTAAACGTACAATGTTCTTTTTTGATATGGTGACCCCTTCAAGTCCATATGCATATTCTGGAGCGAATAATTCAGGATTCCCTCGAAATGATGATCCATTCTTTAATCCAAGTCAACCAATTGATATTTCGGACGACGATTTACCTTTCTAAAGTTAAGGTGGAGTGTATAAAAGGAGGAAACAATAGATGGAAGATACACAATATCCTTTATCACAAAGGTGTAAAGAGGTTATTATAATGATTGTAAGCTTTTGGATTATCATGTTTTTAATCTTTGGAGAAAGCTTGTTACAATAAAAAATGGCATAGGGTAAGAAATATAGAGCTATAGAAAATATAAGGGAGAGGTTTCATGAAATCAACAGGAGTAACTCGAAAATTAGATAATTTAGGACGCATCGTTATACCAATGGAGTTAAGACGCACGCTGGAAATTGAAGAAAAGACACCATTAGAGATTTATGTAGAAGGTGAAAAGGTTATCTTGAAAAAGTATGAAGTGCATGGCGCTTGTGCAATAACAGGAGAAGTATCTGATAAGAATATTACTTTAGCAGACGGAAAGATTACGCTAAGCCCGACAGGTGCAGAGCTTATAATAGAAGAATTACAGAAGAATCTTGTAAAATAATTGGCTCCTTTCAGAGGAGCTTTTTCAAAATACATACTAATAATTTCACGTACCGTATTTATTAAAAATTTCACCAAGGGATTCTTGCCCTCTTCTGAAGTCGATGTGCTACGATAGTTCTATATTCTCATTTTGACAGTAATAGGCGGCGTATCTATGAAAAATCATATAAAAGTGAATGGACAGATTCGTCAAACAAATAAGAAATGGTTGCATCTAAGACAACAACAAAAAGAACGCATTTCTAATTGGCTTCGTAGGGAATATAGAAAATTTGTACAACTGAATCATAGAAGACCTAAAAGGTTCTATTGCAAAGATTTCTAAACTGAGATAACCTGTAGAAAAAGTGTGAGCAGGAGAATGATATATGGGGTATTTTAAAGGA
>NZ_JAGDQK010000091.1:0-4732 GCF_017498755.1 Bacillus sp. XF8
CAAGCATTTGAACAATCTCATTGAACAGGACCATAGGCATGTGAAGCGACGTTTTTCCAAATCCGCAGGATTTCAAAGTCTTCTCCATACCTCACGTACTATTAAAGGTATAGAAACTGTTCATGCCATATACAAACAAAACCGAAGTCTTGGCTCAGACTTCGGTTTTTCGACGTACAATGAATTACAGGGGCTACTAACAACCGCATAAAATGTACAATTTTTTGTTGGCACCACTTAACCTTAACAAAACTTCGCAACAGAACCATAAAAACTATGACAAAATTTATCCGTTTTTTTTCGTTTTTCCTTTTTGCCTACTTGCTAAATTCAGCAAGTAAAATATTTTTAAAAGGATTAGGACTGTCAGCTCTACCCAAACTGTTCCAATTGACGACCAACGTATGCTTGCCTCCAAGTGTGCCTCCAACAAGAGTAGTAAACCCTAGAAGGCCACCTGTGTGTCCCCATATCGAGACACCGTTTGGAAGCTTAGTTTCATAGATTCCAAGACCATATCCATCGATTCCTTCTCTTCCTGTAGGAACTGTAGTAAGCATTTGTTTTAGTTGTTGTTCTTTCAGTAATTTGCCACCGAGCAAGTAAGAGAAGAATTTGTTTAAGTCGTCAGCAGTAGAAATCATATCTCCAGCCGAGCTACCTGCACTTGGGTTATAATAAGTAACATCTTTTAGCTCACTTGCTCCGTCTGGTTGGAAATATCCACGGGCATGATTGGTACCTGGGATAACAGTTGAATTACCAGGTAGGAATGTATTCGACAATTCAAGCGGTTCAATAATCCGATTTTCAATCTCTTCCGCATAGCTGTTTCCAGTTACTTTTTCAATAAGAATACCCAGTAATACGTATCCTGTGTTTGAATAAGACCAGCCCTTTCCTGGGGCAAAGTCTGGGGGAAGAGAAATCCCCATCTTCACTAACTCTTCAGCCGTATACGATTTTTTTGTATCCGTAAAGTCAGTGTCTTTTGACCTTGAGTATTCAGCGATACCACTTGTATGGTTCAATATCTGCCGGATAGTAATCTGGTTACCATCATATCCATTTCCTTGAATGACACCAGGCAACCATTTTTCGATGGAGTCGTCTAGATTCAAGCGGTTCTCTCCAGCTAATTGAAGCACCACTGTTGCAGTGAACGTCTTCGTCACGCTGCCAATGCGAAAGCGAAAATCTGTTTTCATTGGTTTCTTGGTTCTCAGATCCGCTATCCCAGCGGCATAACTCCATGTTTTTCCACCCTCAGAAGTTTTAGCAAGTATCCCCGAGAATCCAAGTTGCAATGTATCCCGCATTGCTTGCTTGACGGAATTACGATCTCGTTGAGTGCTTGTGTGTGACGAACTAGATACATTTTGAGTGGGCTCTGCTTTTACAATTGAGATTGGTGTTGTGTATAACAGAGAACTTCCAGCTATTAAAAGGGCCAGACTTGCAAATGTAATTTGACTACGTGTTTTCATAAGGCATTCCTCTCCTCTATTCATATTGTATAGGTGGGTTGCTTGCTGTTTCATACTAACCACACAGCTATCATCTCTACCAATGACAAAAGGTCAACAATAAAGTGAAACTTTAATCAGTGGGGGTCTTACTGCCCGTTAATGCGGGATAAAATTAACTTTGTGCTCTTTCACTCTATAGTAAACAGAAAATTCTAAATATCTATTTTCCTTACAAGAAGATTACAAAGTTGTCACAAAAGTGAGCATTTATTTTTAGGAATTTTCCTGTTCTGCCAAACATACAAGAAGAAGTTGTTCGCAACTTTGCGAAATATATATTCGGAATAAGTATGTTTACAATTAACAAAAAATGGACTCAAAACCCTATATATCAAAGGTTTTAAGTCTGTTTTATCCAATATTACATATTTAAAAAACTTATAGTTTTATCCAAGCCATTCATGAAAATTATTAGATAGATCTTGTAACTCTGCTATAAATTCACTAGCATGATATCCATCACAAACAGCATGATGCACTTGTAACGAAATAGGTCGTTTTTGTTACAGTGGAGAGTACTTTCTTTTATTTTTGAAAAACAAAAAAACCACCAAATAAAGTGGTAGTTTAAAATACAATTATATATTTTACACCAGTGATATTAGTGTGCCTCCAACAGCGCCAGCCACTACAATAATCCAAGGTGGTAACTTCCAATATACTAACATACTAAATAATACGGCAGCTAAAGCAAAATCAACAGGTTGTAAGATTGCACTAGTCCAAATCGGATGATAGAAAGCTGAGATTAAAATTCCGACTACAGCCGCATTTACTCCCATTAAAGCACCTTTGATTTTAGGATTTCGTCTTAATTGATCCCAAAACGGTAATGTACCTAAAATAAGAAGAAATGCTGGTAAGAAAATAGCTACAGTTGCTAGTAATCCACCTTGCCATCCACCAATAACAGCACCTATATACGCTGCAAATGTAAATAATGGTCCAGGTACAGCTTGAGTAGCACCGTAACCAGCTAAAAATGACGCTTCATCCATCAAGCCTGTAGGGACAAATTCACGTTCCAGTAATGGTAAAACAACATGACCTCCACCGAAAACTAAAGATCCTGAACGATAAAAACTATCAAACATTGCAATCCAATTTAACGATGTAACCTCTCTTAGAACTGGAAGGAAAACAAGTAATCCAAAAAATAGTGATAAACAAATTACTCCTAACTTTCGGGAGATTGGGAAACTTAGTTTAGCTTCATCATTATCCGCATGGTTTTTATAAATCAGATAACCAACTAGACCTGACAATAAAATTACACCAACTTGTGTGAAAGCTGTTTGCCATAATAACGTTCCAACTAAAGCAAATAACGCGATAGATTTACGTTGTAAATCTGGTGTTAATTTTTGAGCCATACCTAAAATAGCATGTACTACTACTACTACGGCTACGATTTTTAAACCATGAATCCAGCTAGCATTCCCAATATTTAAACCTTGTAGTATTAATGCAAATATGATTAGTGCTACAACAGAAGGAAGAGTAAAACCTATAAAAGAAAGAATTCCTCCTAGTACACCCGCACGCATGACACCAATTCCAATACCAACTTGACTACTAGCAGGACCAGGTAGGAACTGACATAATGCAACTAAATCAGCATAGCTTTTTTCATCCATCCATTTTCTTTTGCGAACATACTCTTCGTGAAAATAACCTAGATGTGCTATCGGTCCCCCGAAAGATGTAAGTCCAAGTCGAGTAGAAACAAGCAGTATTTCTAATAAAATCTTAAATTTGCTTTGTTGTGTTGTATGATTCATTTTACACGTCCTTTCTTATTAATCTTTAATTTCTTTAAAAAGTTCATATGCTTTCTTTCGTGCCTCCACTAGAACTTCTTGCCCTTTTTCAGTAGCTGTATAATATTTTCTGGTTCTGGTGCAAAAACTATTTGATGAAGACATAGAACCTACATGGCCTGTTCAATTACAGATTATGATGCAACTCCAAACAACTTATGTATGAATTTGACTTCATTTTGGACAGACTTCACCCGTTGGTGAAGTTGTCCTTTTTTCATCATATGCATCGCTTCAATGCCACTCAATATAGAATGGGCTGTTTCATACGACTGGAATCCCAACATAGAACGCACACGTTTCTTAATGAAACGATGATCTTGTTCTACTATATTGTTAAGGTACCGTATTCGTCTGATTTTAACGCCTTTAGGCATCATCTTTTCTTCTTTTAACTGTTCAATGGCTAAAGGATACGCTGGATTTTTATCAACCGTAACGACACGTGGTGTTGTAGAATGACGAACAGCCAAGGCTTTTTTGAAAAAGCGCTTGGCTGCTTTGGTATCTCTGGATTTACTTAAATAAAAGTCAATCGTATTTCCTCTCGAATCGACTGCACGATATAAGTACATCCATTGTCCTTTTACTTTTATATAGGTTTCATCGACTCTCCATGAGTCATTTGTTTGCTTGAGATGACGCCGTACTCTTTCATCTAATTCAGGTCCATATTGATGAACCCAACGCATAATCGTTGTGTGAGCCATAGATAAGCCGCGTTCCTCCATCATTTCCACCAAATCACGAAAACTGAGGCTGTACCGTAGGTACCATCTAACCGTTAACAAAATAATGTCAGGCTGATAATGCTTCCATTTGAACAAATTTTGTTTTTCCATACCGATCACACACCTTTATAGAGTAATAGTATCAGTATGTCCAAGATTTGGAGATTACTTGCAATTGTCTTGCAGTTTTTGCACCAGAACCCATTTTAGTACCCCCAAGTTTAAAAAATGGTTATTCTTTCTAAATTAAACGAGCAAAATCAGAAAGGATAACCGTTTTTTGTGTTGATTTGGAATAAAGATTGAAAAAAATAAGAATTTGAATAGTGACTTATCTTTATACAAAAATAAATCGTTTATAATAAGTTAAACGGTTCTGTTGCAAAGTTTTGTTAAGGTTAAGTGGTGCCAACAAAAAGTTGTACATTTTATGCGATTGTTAGTAGCTCCTGTAATTCATTGTATGTCGAAAAACCGAAGTCTGAGCCAAGACTTCGGTTTCGTTTATATAAAGCATGAATGGTTTCGATGCCTTTCAAGGTACGGGAAGCGTGGCGAAGATTTTGAAATCCTGTGGATTTGGAAAAACGTCGCTTCACATGCCTATGGTCCTGTTCAATGAGATTGTTCAAATGCTTGATTGTACAATGAG
>NZ_JAGDQK010000092.1:0-4682 GCF_017498755.1 Bacillus sp. XF8
GTTCTTATCTACTGTTATTACGCGAGGTTTACAAATATGAGAAGCAGCCAAGGCTTTCTTGAAAAAGCGCTTGGCTGTTTTTTTATCTCTTGATTTACTTAAATAAAAATCAATGGTATTCCCCTCTGAATCAACTGCACGATATAAGTACATCCATTGACCTTTTACTTTAATATAAGTTTCATCGACTCTCCACGAGTCATTGGTTGATTTAAGATGACGTCGAATTCGCTTATCTAATTCAGGACCGTATTGATGAACCCAACGCGTAATGGTTGTATGAACCAAAGATAATCCCCGTTCCTCTATCATTTCCACCAAATCACGAAAACTTAAGTTGTACCGCAGGTACCACCTTACTGTTAATAAGGTGAGTTCAGGCTGATAATGCTTCCATTTGAACAAATTTTCTTTTTCCATACCAATCACGCACCCTTTCTAGAGTAATAGTATCAGTATGTCCAAGTTTTATAGATTTATTGTAATTATCCTGAAGTTTTTGCACCAGAACCACATTAACCACGTATTCTTTATCTGATATTTGTACCTGGTTTAACTTTAATGATCAGAGCTATTTTACAAAGATATTTAAAAAGGTTACTAATATGACACCTAGACAATATCGAGGAAAACACACTGTGATTTGAAAATTCGAATTCCTGAAAGTATGGATTTGACATAAAGGTACGACGTTTAATGTGGTACTCTCCCATAAAGACTATCCATTAGTCTAAATCCTTATTTTTTAAGGCTGGTAAATAATAATAGAGAAATGCCAATACTCCAGCAATACTTAGTCTAAAACATTTTTTAACTAATCATTTTCAAAATGGATGGGTTTCTTCTATTGTAAAATCAACATTTGCAGCACGATTATAATTGAACTTTATTCCAAATCAACAGTACCCCATGTCCATCAAGCTAACAAAATGGACTGCTCCCAAAACAATAAAAATGAGTTTCATGACTAAAAAAGACATAAAATTTTCGTTTTTGGGACAACAAATTTTTTAAACTTGATGGTGATACAGCTGAATTCCTTAATATATTTAGCTAAATATGATTATCAGAATAAACTTGAAATAACTATGATTTCTAGAAATGCGAACTGATGTTGTGAATTAATTTAAAGCTGATGGAACAAAATAGAACTAATTAAGCAAAAAAACTTGCAAAACTAAAAAGAGGAATGTATATTATTGACGTATCAATAATTGATATATCAATTAATTTTTTAGTAAGAAAGAAGGGGTGAGTTTTGAAAACATGTTGTTCAGAAGAAGCCGAAATTTTATACAAGCTACAAAGTTTGAACAAAGTAATTGGTGCGAAGTTTGAAGCATGCATTGGCATCAGTCAATCTCGATTGGAATTGCTCGTATTGCTCTATCACGTTGATGAAATTAGTCAAAGCGATCTTCAAAAAAGTTGAATATTGATGGCGCAGCCATCACCAGACACGTTAAACAGCTTGAAGCCAAAGGAACCGTATTAAGAAGAAAGAAGCCTGAGGATAACCGTATAACGCTTGTTCGGTTATCTGAGCAAGGACGAGAACGAATCGAGTCTTCCAAGAAGGAAAAGGAACGTTTTACGAAGGAAATGCAAATGTTCGTTAATGTCAGTGTAGAAGAACACAATGTACTTATTCATGTCCTGTCACGGATGAAAAAAATGTAGAGAAGATTAAAGCATAGAGGAGTGTTTATACATGGGAACTACATTAAAAACAAACGATTTTATGAAAATCATGAAAGGACGTCGATCCATACGTAATTATGATCCAACAGTCAAAATCAGCAAGGAAGAGATGGCCAAAATATTAAGGGAAGCTACTACAGCACCATCCTCAGTTAACGCACAACCATGGCGTTTTCTTGTTATCGAAAGTTCGGAGGGAAAAGAAAAGCTTGTAAAACTCGCTAAATTTAATCAATCACAAGTTTCTACTTCATCTGCCGTTATAGCAGTATTTGCAGATATGGACAACGGTGACTATATAGAAGAAATTTATTCAAAAGCTGTTGAGCTAGGGTATATGCCGCAAGAGGTAAAAGACAGACAAGTACAAGCATTGACTGCACATTTTGAAAAGCTTCCAGTCCAAGAAAATCGCGAAACTATTCTGATTGATGCAGGCCTTGTCTCCATGCAGTTAATGTTGACAGCACGTGCACATGGATATGATACAAACCCAATCGGGGGGTATGACAAGGAAAATATCGCTGCAACCTTCGGATTGGAAAAAGAGCGCTATGTACCAGTTATGCTACTATCTATCGGTAAAGCAGCCGACGAAGGATATGCTTCATACCGTCTCCCTGTTGATAGAATTGCACAATGGAAATAATATAAAACTGATATTAGGAAGTAGAGGGGAGAGAATGGTGTGGAAATAATCGCAGCTATTTTAGTGGGGATCGTAGCATTAGAACATTTATTCATTATGATCCTTGAAATGTTTTTTATTGATTCAAAAGTGGCAAAACGCGCTTTCAAATTACCGAAGCATTTAGAAGGAGATCGAAACGTAGCCATTATGTTTGCAAACCAAGGTTTATATAATGGATTTCTAGCCGCTGGTCTCATTTGGGGACTTATACTGGGGCTCAACCCAATTGGCTATATGATTCAATTATTTTTCGTAATTTGTGTGGTGGTAGCAGCTATTTTCGGAGGTTTCACATCCAATAAATCAATTATTGCGAAACAAGGACTTCCAGCTATTTTAGCACTGGTTACCCTTTTATCTGTGATATAGAACCCAAGCTTTTCAATAACAAGAACCCATTTTTGAAAAAATATAAAAGTGCTAATTAATCATAATCAGTTTTACAAATTATAAAAATCATGAACTTAGTTTTACTTTTTATAATTAAAATGTTCCAATTTGAGACACTTCAAAAGGTTCTGGTGCAAAAAAATGATACATTACAAAATTTGTTTTTTTGCACCAGAACCTGTTAATTTATATGTAGTCAATATTTCTATTGTTAATTCATTCTTTTCTATAGTAATTACATACTATTTTCAGAGTGATAGTGTCAGTATATTCGGAGTTGAGAGATTCAATCCAGTTATCTTGAAATTTCGGACTAAAATGAATTTTCTGATACTTAATATTTTTTTGTAAAATCATGTACTTTTTGATTAGATTTTGTAGTATTCATTATAAATTAAAGATACGTTTCTATTAGAAACTCTCCTTATAAAGACTGTACTCCCATGGAGGAGTCTCAACCTTTTTCAGAGCACTCACTCTAATGTGAGTGCATTTTTTTGGCAGACAAGGACTGAAACGCTTCTATCAACATCCAGCAAGGAGAGTGATTATGTTAGTAGAATCATATATAGAGCAAGGGACAGGCTCGATAGCTAAGTAAACTTCATACCGATAGGTACGATTACCTTAGAAGGCTCTGGTGCAAAGTTTCCGAAGATATAAAGAGATGGGGAATGTTATGGACCAGTTTTATGAAACTATTAATAATTCATGTAATGCGTTATACGTCGAAAAAACGAAGTTTGGTTGAAGACTTCGTTTTTGTTTGTATATGGCATGAACAGTTTCTATACCTTTAATAGTACGTGAGGCATGGCGAAGACTTTGAAATCCTAAAGAACGAGAGAATCGACGTTTCACATGTCGGTGATCTTGCTCAATGATAGTATTGAGGGTTCTGTTGCAAAGTTGAAAAACAACCGAAAATAATGAGTATACGATACATGTTCTTGTATATTTTATAATGTTTATTCGGAACAATTGTATTTTCATTCTATATTTTTGGGGGCGTTTAAAACTTTGCAACAGAACCGAAAAGACACTCAATGAGTGCCTATCTTTAGTTGGTTATTCATTTTTCTGTAGGGTTTTGACATAATACATGAAGTAATAGCGCTGATCTATTAGATAATATCATAATATTATTAAGTGTTTTCATGCAATTTTACATATAGAAAAGACACCCTAAGGTGCCTTTTCTATGTTTTTTCTCGCGTATTGAGATGACTATTCAAACCTTGTATTAGGGGACATGGTTCAAACGTATATATATTACACTTATAGCTTAACATTGACAGAATATACAGTAAATTGATAATGTTTATGCAAAATATTCCCAAAGTTTAGTATAGATATTTTTCACTATTACAATATTAAAAATAGAATTAATGCACAATTGCATAACAATATAGTATGCGATTAGCAGTATAATTTAAATGTGTACAATAAAGCTGAGGAGGCAGAGACCATCTACGGAAATAGGTGGTCTTTTGCTATTAGATAATAAATGTATTATTTTGATGGTGTTCATCTAAGGGGTTCTGGTGCAAAAACTTCAGGATAATTGCAAGTAATCTATAAATTTTGAACATACTAATACTATTACTCTAAAAAGGTGTGTGATCGGTATGGAAAAGAAAAATTTGTTCAAATGGAAGCACTATCAGCCTGATATTATCTTATTAACGGTAAGATGGTACCTACGGTACAACCTAAGTTTTCGTGATTTGGTGGAAAGGATGGAGGAACGAGGTTTGTCTATTGCTCACACCACTATTATGCGTTGAGTGCATCAATATGGACCTGAATTAGATGAAAGAGTGCGACGTCATCTTAAGACAACAAATGATTCCTGGAGAGTCGATGAAACGTATGTGAAAGTAAAAGGGCAATGGATGTA
>NZ_JAGDQK010000093.1:0-4090 GCF_017498755.1 Bacillus sp. XF8
CGATTACTTACTATTGCATAAAATTTGATTGTACTGAATTTGACTTTTTATCTGTTAAAGAACTTTGCAACAGAACCTTTAAATGGATAAAAATTAAACAACTTTAAAGAGCTTTACTACAAAAAATGTAGTAAGGCTCTTATATTTTTATATCGAAATTAAATAACTTTATTATCACTTTACAGCTACTTCCTAAACATTGTTCTTCATTTACCAACCTGTGTATACTTTTTTCAAACTTTGCAACAGAACTAGTTTATTTATATGAAATGATTTTGAACGAAACATAATTAAAAGGAGTTTATATTAGATTACTTATTTAATTTTTTGAACCGAACACTTTAAAGTCATAAGCATGAATTGACTTTCCTCCCCGGACAGAGTTAACAATTTCTTCCATACCTATAACTTCACTTTCTTTAATTTTCTTGCCATTTTTTAAAGAATAAATTTCTATATAATATTTATCTTTTCGATTTTTATCATACCGTAAGACATATAGTTGATCGCCCTTGAAGAAGGTTTGCTCATTGTATCTAACACCATCTGTTACATGATAGTCAATCTTAAACTTAGTATTTACTGTATTTGTCTGTGTATTAAACGTAATAACGTTACCTAATCCATTTATAAAATATAATTCATTGTTATGTAGATATGCGGAATTGTTTTTTGTAAAAGGTATTGAAGCTGTAGTATCCTCTTCGGAAGACAACAAAATTAATTCTTGTTTTAATGTCGTTTTATCGATACGTAACAAATAAACTTTTCCTTTAATCGTATTATCATTTTCAACTAAAACCGTATAATAAAAATTTTCATCACTTAAAATAGAAGAATAACTAGAATATGACATATTTTTATCTAAACTAATTTCTGTAACATCTTCAAGCTTCATCTTTAAATCATTAAATGTTACCTTTTTTAGACTATATTCTTTTTTGTCTATATCTTGAGTTATGACCAAAATAGTTTCTTCATCCACTCCAGAGCTCATAAGATAATGTGGGATATTTCCTTTATGAATACCTTTTTTATTACCATATACAACATTTGAATCATATCCTCCGGTATCAGGATTACTACCAGAATTATAGATGTTTACAAACAAGTCGCTGTTTTTTAAATATGCTCTGTAATCTCCTGTATGTTGGTATTTCATCTTAAACTCTTTAAAGTTCTCTCCTACAATTTTAAGCTTATCCTTACTTTCTAATAAAAGTTCTTTTTTATTTTCTGATACTCCTATACCACCAAGCTCTAAACCATTCATTTTATAACCACTTGCTCCCCCATTCTTATTAATAAACACTGCATAACTAATACCCTTACCATCCATGTCTTGATCAGCTGTAGAAGAAAGATATACCACAGCTTGTTTATCCTTCAAAAAATCTTTTTTTTGAATATCTTCCTCAGATATCAAATCCACATTTGAGTTACTGAAAAAGAAAAAATAGACTAATATTGTAATCACAATTACACCTAAAATAACAAATAGTAGTTTTTTCATTATGATATATTCCTTTCTTACAAGAAGAAGTGCAACAAATGGATTCGTTGCACTTCTTTCTATTAGATATTTCGAACTACTAATGTCTGTTTCGCATCACGAACATCTCGTGGATATACGCCAGCGCCACCATCTTTGTCTAAATCTAAACCACCATTAAGCTGGTAAGCTGACCAGATAAGTTTTGAACAATTTTTAGCTCCATAATGACCAGTAGTTCTATTCGTGGCGAAATTATAAGAATATCCGTCTTTACCTACACGACTTTTCGCCCACCATGCAGCATCATTTTTGTTTTGCCAAGTAGTATTTACAGATTTGACAACAGCGTCGCCTTTATCGACTTTACGAGCTGTTGTACTAAGTGTACGTACTCCATCACCTGGAACTGATTCTACAATTGTATTTGAATTATAGTACATACCAACATGTCCATGATTCAAATATGCAGTATATGAACCAGTATAAAAGAAATCGCCCATATTGCTATTACCTACAGATACTGTACCACCACTACCGCCTAACGTGTTTATTTTTTTATTTGCTTCTTTTTTACCTTGAGCTTCATCTGCTTTGAGTTCTTTATAAATTTGTTTAGTAATTGCCTCTTTCGTATTTCCTGTATTCTTTGCCATTTCATTAATACTTGATATTAATTCCGATGTACTCAAATCCGGTTGCATTTTCTTAATTTCATTCAAATAAGGTAAATCATCACTTTCTGCAAAAGTAGCAGTAGGTACAACTACAGCTGAAGTCATTAAACCCATTGTTAATGCTAATGCATGTGATTTTTTCATATTACATCCCCCTTTTTGAAACTATTAATAAAAATACATATTTTACTAACAATTCATTTATTTGGAACATATTCCTCATCATATCTTACAAATAATGTATGTGTAAATGTGTTTTTCGGAAGAAAATTATTTCTCAAGACAACCTTTGGCAATGTATATAGGACAATCAGCAGTGAATATTTTTTACCAAAGCAATTATCAAAATATATATAAAGTTTATAACCAAAGAATCTATCATGATAGCACTATCAAAAGAAATCATTCACTTTTGTATGTTTGTGGGTATTTTTTAGTTCTGTTTATAAAGGAGAGGGAATGAAATGAACAACAAGATGACAACAGATAAGGCCCCTTCTTTACTTTGTGCACTCAAAAAATTAAAGATGAAAGGCTTTTATAAAAATACTACTCATTCTACAATCAAACATTTCAATAATTACATAGAACAAGATCATCGCCATGTGAAGCGCCGGTTTGCTAAATCCTCAGGATTTCAAACACTTCGCCATGCTTCACATACAATAAAAGGAATTGAAACGGTTCATTCCCTATATAAACAAAGACGAAGTCTGATTGAAGACTTCGTCTTTTCGACGTATAACGAATTACAAAAATTATTAACGGCTTCATAAAATTCAACAGCAATTCCGGTTCTGGTGCAAAAACTTCAGGATAATTGCAAGTAATCTATAAATCTTGGACATACTGATACTATTACTCTAAAAGGGGGTGTAATCGGTATGGAAAAGAAAAATTTGTTCAAATGGAAACACCATCAGCCTGATATTATCTTATTAACGGTAAGATGGTACCTACGGTACAATCTCAGTTTTCGTGATTTGGTGGAAATGATGGAGGAACGAGGTTTATCCATTTCTCATACAACGATTATACGTTGGGTTCATCAGTATGGTCCTGAATTGGACAAACGGATCCGACGCTACCTTAAACAAACAAATGACTCCTGGAGAGTCGATGAAACATATATCAAAGTAAAAGGGCAATGGATGTACTTGTATCGTGCTGTTGATTCGAAAGGAAACACAATCGATTTTTGCCTAAGCAAAACAAGAGATCAGAAGGCTGCGAAGCGCTTTTTCAAGAAAGCTTTGCGGTCTTTTCATGTTTCAAAGCCTCGTGTTATAACAGTCGATAAGAATCCAGCTTATCCTATAGCAATTGAACAGTTGAAAAAAGAAAAAAGCATACCTGATGGTATGCAACTTAGACAACAAAAGTACTTGAATAACATAGTAGAACAAGATCATCGTTTTATAAAGAAGCGTATCCGTTCTATGCTAGGACTCAAATCTTTTGACACAGCTACATCCATTCTTTCTGGAGTAGAAGTCAACAAAAGAACAGATTGATTTACGGAATCAGTCCGTCCAAACTCAGAAGGAATTCATCCATCAATTGTTTGGACTTGCAGCATAAGATACGATTCCGTTAGGAATATATGTGCTTTATTCTCTTTTATTTTATTTTTGCACCAGAACCTCATGTCCTTTCCTAAAAGTGATGCATGTACACCATAAATAAGGATATTAGATTTACAAATAGGGGTCCCACCCCATCGCCATCAAGTTAAGAAAAGCAAATACCCCAAAACGAAAAAATGAGCTTTTTTGTTACAAGTTAGTACGAAATTTCGTTCTGGGGGTACTATAAAATTTTAGCTTGATGGGCATGGGGTAGCACCACATCGCTATCAAGCTAACAAAACAAAATACCCCCTAAAATAAAAAAATACGCTATTCTTTCTGTAGAATCATAG
>NZ_JAGDQK010000094.1:0-4049 GCF_017498755.1 Bacillus sp. XF8
TTTTTACAACTTGTATCTTTAATTCATCTGAATAAGTTTGAAATTTATCCCCTTTTTTAACCATAATAAAATCCCCTTCAAGTAAAAGTGTAACATCCATGTTTATTCATGGTCTTTTTACACTGTCTACCTTAAGGGGATAATATCAACCAGTCTGTCCAAAAACAGAAGGAATTTATTCATCAATTGTTTGGCTTAGCTTCATAAGATAGAAATGTAGAGGAAATTGCTATTCTATGTTTCTAACTAACATTTTTGCACCAGAACCATTTTTTGAGTATTAAACAGTGTGATTCTGGATTGATAACCTTTGAGTCTTACATATTTTTGAAAGAAATATTCATCGTGACTCCTACTTTAATGCTCCATCATCTCATGGGCAATATCATGTCCATCCATTTTTGATGGGTAGTAGGTAGGCCAGTGTATGACTTCATCCAATAAAGCTTTTCGGTCGTCACCCCAATACAGGTGGTAATGACTAGCTTTATTTGGATAGATACTATGATCACTAAATTGAATATACTGAGGAACTCCTTCAGCTTTTTCTGCTAGTTTAAATACGTATCTTACACCTCTATTTCCCGCATCATATGTCAGAATTTCGTACCCATCATAGATATACTTACCAGAATATTCTTCTCCATTTTTGAAAAACGTTACAATATTCCCTTGAATCACAATACGGTTAACACCTGTTTGATACCCTTCATTATAATACTCCTTATATTCTTTAGCTGTCATTTTACCTGTATGTTTCGCTTTATAAGCAAATACCTCATCAAGCGTTCCATCTTGTAAATATGGATATACAGATTGCCAGTCTCCTTCCCAATCGGAGAGTGATCGTTCTTTCACTTGGCTGTCTTCAAAATATCCTTCATAAATTTTTTTTGTTTCTTCATTATGTGCATGACTATGATCGTGCTCATGGCCGTGATCGTGTTTGCTTTCATGTGTGTGACTTTCAGATGTTTTATTAGACTCGCCTTCGGATGAACTTGAATTCTGACAGCCTACTAATACTAGTAGTGAACTAATAGTTAATATGCCTACCCTTTTTACAAATGAAATCTTCATTAATAACACTCCTTAATATAAATCGTAATCATTACGATTTATATTATACATATATCTTGTGTAAACATCAAAGGAAAAATACCCCAATATCACTGAATGGATGATCCTATCCATAAATCTTCGTAGACTATTACAAGTGGTTCTGGTACAAAAACTTCAGGACAATTGCAATGAATCTATAAAATTCCGATAATTTAAGACCATTACGAGACAAAAACTCCACCAAAAGTCAGTAAAATAAATAACCGGTTGCTTAACGTACAGGGAATCGGTTATTTTGTGTCTAAAATGTGTCTAAACGTACAATTTTTTTTGATATGGTTACCCCATAAAGAGTAATACCTTATGATAAAGTAAGTATTCTAAAAGCCCATGACTATATTGATGTAATAGAGTCATGGGCTTTTAGAGTTTGTTAGAGTACTATATTGATGAATTTTTATAACTTTTAGCTTTATGGTGTTTTAAAATATAGCATAATTTTCTTTAAAAGTTAAATGCGTGGGTCCTGCCAGAAATTTAAAGAGAAGTGATCATTTTCTTGATAAACTTCAAATTCATATCCTTTTTCTTTTAATCCTTTTATAATGGCTGGTACGGCTGCAACAGCTTGAGGATGAATATCATGCATTAATATGACTTCTTTAGACCTAGTCGCACCAATAATTACATTTTGAGCAATATTCATGGAAGCCGACTCTAGAGGTACGTTATTATATTTCCAATCTAGGGAGTCAATTGTCCAATCCCATACTTTAAATCCACCCTCTGCTACCTTATTACGAAGTGCTTCATTTAATCCAGGCATAGAACCATAAGGAGGTCGGGTTAATTGTGGTTTTTCTCTAATAATATCTGCTATTAAATTTTGATTTGTTCTCATTTCATTAACATAGTTACCATTTGTATATAATTTTTTGAAATCATGAGTCATGCTATGCATACCCACATAATGACCTTCTGTTTTTTCTCGTTTTACTAAATCAGGATATGCCTTTACATTCTTACCAGTTAAGAAAAAAGTTGCTTTAACATCCAGTTGTTTTAGTATATCTAAAAGCTCAGCTGTATACTTCCCTGGTCCATCATCAAATGTAAGATATGCAACTTTCCGTATTTGACCATTAAATTGATTAGGTACTGGTTTGTTTATCTCAAATTTGGGCTGTTCACTTACAAGCTGAATTGGGTTCTCTTGGTTTGTTACCCCTCTTGCGGGTGATGCAATTGATTGAATTACAAAATAAATAATGACTACTAGGGCTACCGTTAGAATTGATATTACGAATTTTTTGGCCTGAAATATTTTTTTCACTCTCTATATCCCTTCCCCTACCTATTAGCAATATTTTCTTTAAATACAATTATACCAAATTACATCTGGTACAAAAGAAACGTTCGCATTTACCATAATTTCAATTATTTACTAATTAATTCGAAATATATTTTTCTTTCGTATGTTGCGTCCTTATAAAATCAAGGATTATCACGTTTACAAATATGTTATAAAACATTTTTAAACGTTTATTAAATACCGATAACCTTTACAAACTCCTTAGCGTACAATTTTCTCGAAATGATATGGTGACCCCTACTAGCTAAGATAGAGGAAGAAATAAGGAATTACCACTAACTTAGCTAGAGGATAAGGTAAATGATTAAGCAATTATACTAAGTGTCCCTGGGTTCATCTGCTTAAACCTGTTATTATTTGGACTATTGTTTATAGAATGTCTGATTCATTATATACTAATTATAGATTGGGGGAATTGTTATGGATTATTCCAAAGAACAGTTAGAAAAAGAAATGACTCGTTCTAGTAGGCATTATTCTGATAATCAGTTTTGGGAGAAAGTAAAGAAATATGCTAAAAAGGCAGGAACTCAAGCTGTATATACAGTTTTATTATTGTATTATGTTCTTCAGAAAGATACTGTTCCAATGAAAACTAAGGGGATTATTTTGGGGGCTCTAGGTTATTTTATTTTACCTTTAGATTTAATCCCAGATTTCACACCAGTTGTAGGATATGCAGATGATTTAGGTGCTTTAGGTGTAGCTTTAATGCAAGTTGTGACGTATATTGATGAGGATGTAAAGCAACAAGCTAAAGAAAAGTTATCATCATTGTTTGGTGAGGATGTAGATACAACAGAAATAGATTCGAAAATTTAAAGTATTTATTCTAGAACCTCCTATTTAGGGGGGGTTATATTGGTGGGGAGTGTTAAAATATGCCCTATTGTAGTTTTGAAATAAAGTCGCACCGTTTTACCCCTTTAGATATTTTTTGTCTAAAGGGGTGTTTTTATGTCCAAAAGAAAAAGAACATCTGAAATTGAAAAGTGGATTAAACAAGGTCGAGGTTCAGGTATAGGTCCAGATTATCAGCCTTAGTTGAAGATTCAAGATGTTTCATCATTGGGTAAATCAACGAGATTAAGGGTATCAAAATAAAGCGTCAGCATGAATTTTTATCAGACTTGGAACGAAACCACTCTTTTACTTAATTGAATTTTCATGTTTTTAGATAGATGGCAGAGAGAAATTTCCTTTATTATCTTAAATAGTACCTGTATTATTTCAATGATATACTTCCCGAAGAGGTCTCCAATTGCACTTTATGATCCCCGCTCCCAGATGTTCCTTTTGTTTCTTTTTTACCCTGTTGATGATTATCCAATACAAAGGCGACTGAACGTCTCCCGCTGTTGGATTTGAGGAGTAGCTCGGCATCTGGTTCATCCCCGTTCAAGGAAACGTCCACATTCCCACTTGTTGTAGTAACGTAAACCTCACTATGGAAGTGAAGGAAGTCAAGTTTTACGTTACCACTACTTCCATTAACTCGCAGGTTGTGCGTTTGTAGCTCCTTACCAACGACGGTTCTGTTGCAAAGATTTCTAAACTGAGATAACCTGTAGAAAAAGTGTGAGCAGGAGAATGATATATGGGGTATTTTAAAGGA
>NZ_JAGDQK010000095.1:0-4021 GCF_017498755.1 Bacillus sp. XF8
TTCATCAGATACAGAAATAGACATATAAAAACGCCATCCTTTCCTATGATTCTACAGAAAGAATAGCGTATTTTTTTCATTTTATGGGGGATTATATACTTTTTAAGTTAACGGGCGTACGGTTAGTTCACCTTTTAAAATTAATATTTACCAAACAGGTCTTAACCTGGATGATAAATTACCTTCATTTGCTTCATAAACTAATTTTGTTAAATCCTCTTTGAGCATTTGCATTCGTTCAGTACCTATGTTTGTAATCCAACGCTGTTCAATCTCAGCTAGTATCTTCTCTTTTGCTTTTACAACTAACCAACCTCGTTCAGTCAAAATAATAATTTTCCCTCTCTTATCAGTAGGATGAGCTTTGCGCATTACATAACCACTTTTCTCAAGATAATCCACCATTTTACTCACAGCTTGCTTCGTAATTCCTAAATATTCGGCTAGTTCTATACCTGTTGCTCCATTAGGAGTGATACATTTAAACATAAAACCATGTACAGGTCTAATATCTCCAAATCCCAATTCATTTAATTTTTCATGTAATTCATTAATGGATGTACTAAAAGATAATGATAAAAGCGATGTAAGATCTAATTCACTAAATACTTGATGCTTCATACATAAAACCTCCTCAAATGAAGTCAACTTGGTTGACTACAATTCGATCCTATTGTACTATACGGTATATAGTCAATCAAATTGACTATATTTTGATTTTAAAAGGAATAGAACTTACCGAAACAAAAATTAATAAATTATGGAGGTTTCTCATGGCTAATATCGTTAAAATTAGAGGAAGTGTATTTGCACCGTATGCTTGGTTGGAACCTATTGAAGATCCTGCAACAGGAAAGATATTAGAATACACTGGTGATGCACGTGAATTTACACCTTATGCTGTAAACACTATGCGGTCAAGGTTAGAGCAAGAAGTGATTATTGATTTTTATAAAAAAGAAGTTTTCACATTTGCAGATGCTTGTATCACAACTGTAAAAATTACAAATCCAGATGGTTCTATTGAACATAAAAAAGGAAAAACTGATACACAAAACATTGTGTGTACGAATGTTTTGTGGGGCACTGATGAAGTTTCTTTTGTGATGAGAGCAAGTGCCAGCAATCCTTTAAATACAGAAGCACCTGCGTCTGATTATTTATTAACTATACGTGTTAATAAGAGTGGTGTTGTGCATATTGAAGGCTCTCATGATGGATTCCCTTGCTATGAATTTTATAAGCAAACAGATTTTGGTCCATTTGAATTAATATATACACATGATTTCAGAAAAACTGGTGACACTCCAGCAGCACTAGCTGGAGAAATGGAATACAGTTTTAAAATAATAATCTAGATATAAATATGAATCAGAAGAATGTCACTATTTAAACCAAAAGCAGAAAATATTAAAGAAAAAACAATTGAATATGCGAAAGAAATTGCGATTTGTTTTGCTCAAGGTTTTTCTGTATTACCCAAAATAAAATTACAGAGGTGTGTCTCATGACTAGTATCGTTAAAATTAGAGCAAGCGTATTTATTCCAATGTCTTGGACTGAACCTAAGAAGGACATTCAAACGGGCAATGTGATCCAATTTGAAGGTGACTCACGTGAATTTACACCTTATGCTGTAAACGCTATGCGTTCCAGAATTGAACAAGAAGTAGTTGTAGATTTTTACAAAAAAGAAATTTTCACATATGCGAATACTGGCATAACAACAGAAAGAGTCACAACTCCAGATGGTTCTGTTAATAAAAGAACAGGAAAAGCAAGTACAGAAAATATTGTGTGCACGAAGATTGTATGGAGTTCTGATGACGTCAAGTTTCAAATGAGTGCTAGTGCTAGCAACCCATTAAATGTATATGCACCTCCCGTTGACTACCTATTAACTGTACATGTTAAAAAAGATGGTACTGTTGATATTGAAGGTGAACATGATGGATTCCCTTGCTATGAATTTTATAAACAAACAGATTTTGATCCGTTTGAACAAATTCATACACATGATTTTAGAGAAACTGGTGATACAGCTGAAGCTCTAGATGGAGAGATGGAGTATAGTTTTAAAAAAATATTGTAAAGGCAATATAACGCCGTTTTGAGTGAATATATAACAACGCAAGAGTGAGTAACAGGAGGAAAAGAGAATGACAACAGTTTTATTTGTAAAAGCAAACAATCGTCCAGCAGATCAGGCAGTTAGTGTGAAATTATATGAGGCTTTTTTAGCAAGCTATAAAGAATCACATCCAAATGATACAGTGGTAGAGCTTGATTTATACAATGAAGAATTGCCATATGTAGGAGTAGATATGATTAATGGTACATTTAAGGCTAGTAGAGGACTTGATTTAACAGCAGAAGAAGCAAAAGCAGTAGCTGTTGCTGATAATTATTTAAATCAATTCCTTGCAGCTGATAAAGTTGTGTTTGGTTTCCCATTATGGAATCTGACAATCCCAGCTGTACTACACACATATATCGATTACTTAAACCGTGCTGGTAAAACATTCAAATATACGCCAGAAGGTCCAGTAGGTCTTCTTGTAAATAAGAAAATTGCATTATTAAACGCAAGTGGCGGTGTATATTCTGAAGGACCAAAAGCTGAGATGGAAATGGCTGTTAAATATGTAGCAAGTATGATGGGCTTCTTTGGTGTAACAGATATAGAAAAAGTAGTGATTGAAGGTCACAACCAATTCCCTGATAAAGCAGAAGAAATTATTGCTACAGGGCTTGAAAAGGCTGTTAAAGTAGCAAGTACGTTCTAATTAATATAAAATTTGTTACTCTATACAGCAGTACCAACACTTTTATAGTGGTGGTACTGCTTTTTTAGTCGCTTATCTCGCTACTCTTTTACGTTTTATCCATATAGGGTATTGCCCATCGCCATCAACTTAAAAAAACAGATCAACCCCAAAACGAAAAAAATGAGCTGAATGGTTATAAATAATTGTAGTGAGATAAAAATTTTCATTTAGGGGGGCACTTCATAACTTTAGCTTGATGGCGATGGGGTAGCACCATCAACTTAAGAATCTGTACTCCCCCCAAGTGTAAAAAAACGTTATTCTTTTTAAAAAGAATAACGTTTTTTTTAGGAACCTTTCAATTCAGGATGAATTACAACTATTTTCTACAGAACTGTGTCGGCAACTAACTCCCTCTCATTTGGAAGAACTCAAAAGACTTAGGTTTTGCAAAAAAAAACGAAAATTTTCCGAAAGCGAATTAGCTACCATCTGTATTGGGATAAGTCAACGTACAACGAGTAATTCTCTCGTTCAAATATGTAGCCAGTTACACGCATCCACAGGAATTCTTATGAGTAAACGCTTCGACAGAAAAGCTGTGGAGTTTTTGAAATATATTTTTTCTGCATTATGGAAAAGCAGACTTTTATAGATGCATCAAGGGCTCTTCGCATTTTTGAATGCGTAATAACAAAAAGGGCCCCAAAAGGTTTACCTTATGAAGTTCAAGGGATTCTTGCCAATACAGCTGTGATATTGGAGCTTTTTATGTGTTACTAAAAAGAATTTGTAATTAAAGTATTGAGATATATTTTCCTTTACACTAACATAAAGATATAATATAGTTAAGTTAACTTAACTAAACTGTATGTTGAAACGGAAAAATGGCGTACAATGCAATAACAGAATGATTGGAGGAAGAATACTATGACTAGGTCTTATAAAGAAGTGATTAACGAAATGAATCGAGCCTACAATGAATTCTACATTTTACTATCTCAGGAGTTAAAGGATGAGTTCGGTCTCACAGGACAGCAAGAGAGCATGATATTCTATATTAATTTAAATAAAAACACTACAGCGAACAACATTGCGACCACTTTTAATATATCCAAAAGTGCTGTCAGCCAAGTTTTATCTAAATTGGAAAAGCATAATATGATTTCGAAACAAGTAAATCCTAACAATAAACGTGAGTATTTCCTTACACTTGGTCCTAACGGTAGCAAGTATATAGAACGGTTGTCTCA
>NZ_JAGDQK010000096.1:0-3854 GCF_017498755.1 Bacillus sp. XF8
TTACCATATGATTTCTCACTTAGGTTTTGTTCAGCCGACTTCACCTAGCTTCATACAATTTGTGACTACTATCACGCTTTGCATGTAGGAGTATCAGATAAGTAGTTTCAGCTCAACCTGACGGCTTTCATTCCTACTTTCAGTCACTCAGTTGTTGTTATCAGAATTGATAACCCTCCTATTTCGTGTTTGCACACTTATAAGGAAACGTGTCGCACAAATAACGCTTTTGTTAAAAATCTGTTCTTTCTTCTAACAAACCTCTTACAACCAAATAATCCCTAAATCTTTCTACAATATTATCTAAATCATCAGCACCGTAATAATATTCATCGTTATTCTGAATTGCTTCTTCTTTTTCTTTAAAGAACATAGTAAACTCACTTTCTATTTCGAGTAATATTTCACGTTCCTTTTTCTTTAAGTACATATGTGTCACTCCCTTTTTGTACAAAATTCAAATTAGAAACTACTTCTCAACCCCTACTCCTTTTCATCTTCCAAATATTTATTGGCCCTTCCCACAAACCCTGGTCTTTCCATTTCTTCTTCAACTTGCTGACATAATTCGGACTCCGGTCATACATGATGTCAATGCTTTTATCCGCAATGCTTTGTAGATTTAATTCACGAACACGTTCTGGTGTAAGACCATTAGGAATCTTTTTTCTTTTTCCTCCACGATTTTTCGGTTCTGTATCAAAATACCTACCCAACTGGCGTAATTCCTGACCAGTTGGGCAATCTCCACACACGCTGATACTGAAACACTCATCGACCGATCGATTGTAATAACACCGATTCTTAGAACACGCTAGAGAAAGTCGTTATTATGTTGCATATTTACTTGCTATTACGTGCGGCATGCGTAAAGAAGAAATTCTTGGGTTGCAATGGAAAGACATCGATTTTGAGAGAAGAACTCTTTCAGTTAATCGTTCCCTTTCGCACATTCCAAAAGAAGTTCATGAACCTAAAACCTCTTCAGGAAAACGTTTAATCGTACTTCCTGAAATTACACTACACGCTTTAGAGGAACATCATGAGCGAATAAATGTAGAAAAAGAACGTTATGGAAGCGAATATAACGATTATGATTTGGTCTGCCCTACCTTTAACGATAACCCATGCAATTTCAGAAGTTTGACACAGCTGTGGAAAAAGCTTATAAAGAAAAGTGAGGTTCCTGATATTCGGTTCCATGACCTGAGACATACTCATGCAACAATAATGTTAAAGCAGGGTATTCATCCAAAGATTGTAAGTGAGCGATTAGGACATAAAAGAGTAGGCATCACATTGGACACCTACTCACATGTTGTACCAGGCCTACAAGAAAAAGCAGTTGAAGATTTTGCAAACAATCTATTTCAAAAACACTAATGTTTGCAAATACGGGTTTTGCATAAAAAAACTAGCAGATTCGTATAAAATTGAAAGGAGCAAAAAACATGAAAGAAATTAAAACAGAGCAAGAGTTTAAAGACATTATCGCAAGCGAGGAGCCAGTAGTAGTAAAATTCTTCACAACATGGTGCCCAGATTGTTTACGGGTGAAGAGCGAGAATTTATAGGAATTTATATAAGTTTAGCAAACCCTTTACTATAGAGGTTTGAAGGACATATCAGCGACCATTTCCCTTTTAAAATTAAACATAAATCTTCACTTCGTTAGAAAATCTGTTAGAAGTTTTGAGAGAAGTTTTTCTTCTCCTAAAAACCTCCATTGTATTTCTTCTATTACTCATCACTCTCACTGCCATTATGACGCAAATCATCAATTAAATTATGGAATTTTAAAAATTTCATAATTTAATATCCTTATTTGGAGTATTTTATCTGAACTCCCTAATAAATAAAAACATTATTACCTATTTTTATGGCTACGTAATAAATTCTTTTTTCGTTTTGGAGATACTTCAAAATCTTAACTTGATCGTGATGTGACGCTGCCCCAAGAAGGGACTCGCTTTTCGCGCCCCCCTTACCACTGTACTTAATAAGCTCCAATTCGAGCACATCTTTTTAGACGTCCGATTTATCCAATAAAAAAGCACTCTTTAATGAGTGCTTTTGAACGCATTATTGATAAAATAATATCTAAAACAATGAATTACTTTAATGAATAAGTACAAGAATCCCTTTGATACTCTAAGCGTAACCTATCATTATCTCTTATCATATTAACAGTAATTTTTTCGTCTTCACTGCTTTCTGTTGTTTTTCCATTAACCTTAAGATCAGTAAGTTTTACTTGGAATTCATCCTCAAATATTCTTGTATACTGTAACTCCACAGTTTTATTATCTCCTTCTTTAGTGGGCCCTTTCCATACCATCTTATCTTTCCCTGAAAACATGATTGTAGGTGGACATTTTGTATTATCCTTGTCTATCAATTCCCAGGTACCATTAAAACTATACTCATTTTTACTAGATTCATTATTATTTCCACATGCACTTAAGATTAAAATATAACCAACTGATATAGCAATTAGTTTCTTTTTCATAATACGCCTCCAAATATAAATTTGTACCAATTATGAAAATAACTATTCACTTAAGAACATATTATTATATTTACTCTTCCGTTTATCTATTTATTCCCCTATATAGTTTGTCCATAGTGGACAACGTCCTATAAGAAACTTTATTTATTTTTAACGAGACTAACAGAAATATTATCAAAAATTAGTTTCCAAACCCATTACTTAAAAACAAAGTACTATAACAAACATTAGACACTGTCTATAGAACATCCTTATCGTGTTTTGTTGGTACTATCCCATGCATATATAAAGCTAAGATCTTGAGAGACCCCCCTATCGAAAATTTTACCTTTTTACAGTTTTTAATGAGAATTCGGCTCATTTTTTTCGTTTTTGGGGACAATTGATCTCTTAAGTTGATGGGGATGGAGTAGCACCAACATTTCGCAAATTTCGTACGCTAAAAAATTGTTCACTGTTTGTTCAAACTATAGTGAACAAAAAAATGAACCTAAACAATCTTATTCTTCAACACTTTAGAACAACTTATTTTCGAAAAGGTACAGTACCACATTTTAAAACGAAAAATAGTTATATATTAGAATTCCCATCATATATCTGTCTTATGCTCTATATAGAAGGGACTGTTGAAAAATGGGGAATAATCACTTTCATAATGTGTTTGCTGTGAAACAAGAACATTTGGGACAAGTTCTTAAATTAAAGAAATTCTTTGAAGAATTGGATATGGATTTTAATGATTTCGCTGATCCTCGCACTCTAGTCAACGTGCTAGAATCAAATCATGATATAAACTTTTTGGATTCGTCACAGGAAGCAATCATCGGAGGAGAAGCACTTCAAATTTCAGAATTGATTGAGAAAATTAGTAATCTGATTATTAAAGATATATTAGCATTTCCTACTTATCGTTGGGGAGAAAGTATAAACCAAGATATTGTGAGTCAGGTGACCGATGCTATTACTAACATGTTTATTAATTTAAATAAGCAAGATGTTGCACCATGGATTTCCTGGTATAACACTGGGAATAGTTTTCCAAGATATACTTATAATATTTTAATCGCTATAGATACTCAGGAAAAAAACTACCTTACAGACGTTTTAGCCATTAGTTTTGATGTTTTAGTTGTAAAAAAAACTAAACAGGAAGTTTGTTCTTTCACAGTTAATGATAGTGCACAATGCCTTATAATGATGAAACATATGCTTGTTGGGATTAAATTTGAAGATGTTTATCCCTCGTAACCCCCGCCCCTCTATTTATAATGAAGTGAACCCTGAAAATGGGAAACACATCAAAACACCTAAACTACCTGTTCCTTATATTCTTTAGGGGATAGGT
>NZ_JAGDQK010000097.1:0-3778 GCF_017498755.1 Bacillus sp. XF8
AAAGTGTTTTAAGGGTTTTTTAGTTTATTTGAACGAAAGTTCATTTTGTTTCCGTTCTTAAGTTGATGGGCATGGGGGTCACCATATCAAAAAAAGAAAATTGCACGTTTAGACACAATTTGGACACAAAATAACCGATTCCTTGTACGTTAAGGAATCGGTTATTTATTTTATCGCTTTTTTTAGGGTTTTTCTCTCGTAATGGTCTTAGATTATTGAAATTCGTTTTTTGGTTTAAGTTCCACACATAATCACCTGTCAATGTGATATACTCCCAACCAAGTGGGAATATATGTTGTAAACCACATGCTTTATATGTGAACGTCAAATCAATTCATATTTATATCGTGGTCTTATCTATGCTGCAAAAAAGGAAGAAAACGTAATAGGTGTGTATGTATTACTTGAGACAAGACCGCAAACAATGGAAATTATGAATCTTGCAGTTTTAGAAGAGTTACAAGGAAAAGGGATCGACAAGTAGTTGGTACAACATGCAATTCAAACATGATTATAAAAGAAAAAAGTAATCAAATTTGTTTAGATTACTTTTTTCGGAATTATAATAAAGGGGAAATTAGACGCATTAGGGATTCCAGTATTCGTTTTCGAATACTACGTTTTTGAAATGATTTCCATCGAATTTCAATTGAATGGTTAAAGTCCTCTTCAAAATCACGTTTAATATCAAGAACTGTCTTAGATTCATAAAGTACGCTAATGATTTCATAATTTAGTTCAAAGCTACGGACATCCATATTTGCTGTGCCAATTGTTGCAATTTTATCATCTACAAGTACAATTTTAGCATGCACAAAACCATCTTTATAGCTGTAAATTGAAGCACCGGCTTTTAGAAGTGGTGTGAAGTATGATTGAGATGCTAGATCACTAATGATTCTATCTCTCTTACCTGGATATAGAATGCGGACATCTATTCCAGCCATTGCACTTAAACGTAGTAATGTTAATGTTTCTTGATCCGGGATGAAGTAGGGCGTTGCGATCCAAATTGATTTCTTAGCAGAACCTATAACAGCAAGTAAAGTATTACGAATGTTTGTATCATCTGAACTTGGTCCACTTGCTACAATTTGAACAGCACCTTCTGCATGAGAATTTTCTTTACCTGGAAAGTATTTTGTATTCATAAATTGACTCCAAGAATAAGTATTTAAACCATTAGAGGCATAGAGCCAATCCTCAAGGAATATTGCTTGTAATTTGTACAATGCTTTTCCTTCTATTCTTAAGTGGCTGTCACGCCAAATTGGGAATTTTTTAGAACGACCAAGATACTCATCGCCAACGTTGAGTCCACCTGTAAAACCAATCTCTCCGTCTACAATGACAATTTTACGATGGTTACGATAATTTACTGTTTCAAGTGGCCGCCATGACGAAAAAACGGGATCAAATGCCATAACCTCAATTCCTGCATCTTTCATGGGTTGTAAGAAACGATTTCGTAATGAATTGCTTCCAATCCCATCATAAAGAAAGCGTACAATTACACCAGATTTTGCTTTCTTTATTAATGCATCGCGAATTTTTGTACCAATTTCATCTGCTCGATAAATATAGTATTGAATATGTATATGATGTGTAGCATTTTCAATAGCTTGTATAATGTTTGTAAATGTTTGATCCCCATTTGTTAAGAGTTTGGTTGTGGTATTATTGGCAACAGTACCGCCACCGAATTTTTGTACAACCTGTGTTAAATAAGTAGAGCGCTCACTTAATGAGGAAGTGAATGATAAATCTAGGCGTTTTCCTTCTAAAATCTCACGGAATAATTTTCTTTTCTCTTCTGAACGACGTAGATGCTTTTTTCTTCTCCAGCGACTTCGGCCAAAAAGACAGTACAAAAGTACACCACCAACAGGAAAAAGTGCTAATACTAAAAACCATGCTAAAGTACTTTGTGGGGAACGGTTTTCAATAAAAATAATGAAGGCAATTCCTACTAGTATGATAGACCATAGTACGCCGACAAAGTTGTATAGTGAGATAATGGATGTATCTAACAGAAAGAGAACGATAGAGACAAGTGTAAATACAAATAATAATTGAACTTTAGGATTTTTCATCTTTATAAAATTCACCTATTCTTTCTTAAATATAGGATTCGTATATGGAAGCTGTAATCTAATATTTTATTAGTGGTAATCACAGGGGTGCTGCTCTAGTCCTTCATATCATTTACATAAAATGTAATGGATTAATAAATTATGGAGTTTCTAAGACTCGTTTCTTCCAGTTTTCGCTAATGTATTATCCGATAAATGGAATTTTGTGATATTCCAGTTCCTTTTTAATGATGCTGAATAAAGTCGAGCGCATGAAAGCCAAAGAGATACAAGGGATTTCCCTTGTATCTCTTTGGCTATAGATTTACTCCCTTTACACTGACTCAATAGATAAAGAACCTTTTTGTTTATCTTTCCGTTTGAATACAGCCAGTACCATAATTATAAGAGATACAAGTCCAAGAAGCCCCATCGTCTGAACATATGAGCCTATCCTGTACCCGCCAAAGAAGAAGCTGCTACGAAATGCTTCTACACTGTACTTAAAAGGAGTCCAAGAATACAACCAGTGTTTTGTCACATCCGGAAGAAATTCGTGTGCCATTGATAAGATTGGCATAGAAAAGAAGAAGACTACCATTAATATTGGTACCCCGACACGCCCAATCCAGTTGAGTACTGCACTTTGCAAAAGGAAGAACATGAAGCCAAAGAAAAGGAACAATAAGAAAATTTCTCCTTGGTTCGGTATGCTTACACCGAGTATGGTATTAGCAATGAAAAGGGTTAAACTTGCAATTACTGTCACGAAAACAGAACCTGCAAGGACCTGTGATAAGACTGATTTTCCTGTAACACGTCCGTTTGTAAACTTTTGGACAGCTATAAATAAGACTAAGGAACTGATAAGAGTGGTAATCCATAAGATTTGTGTCAGCATAACAGGAATATTTCCATTACCTGTATATGCTTGAACTGGATGAATCAACTCCGTTTTAACAATAAATGGGCTTGCCAATAACTTTGCCTGTTCAGTTGTTAGTGTCATATTTCTTTGTGAAAGCTGATCAAGCAAGATATTACGGATATTTTCGTTTATCCCTCCAATGAGCTTATCAATCATTTGGCTCGAAACCATTGCGGCATTATAGTTCATTCCTTGATTCACCAAGACTTGTACCTCAGTTTGTTGTCCCTTAGGTGTGGTCAGCGATACAAGTTGCTGGGATATTTCTGGTGGAAACACAATGGCAGCGTAATACTTCTTATCTTTCATCCCTTGCAATACATCTTTTTTCGTTTGTAAGAACGTCCATTTAACTGTGCTTTGCTTATTTTGCAGAATTTGCTCTTTTATTTTATCTCCTAAATTTACACTTCCTTGTCCTGGTAAGTTCACACCTGTATCCTGTATTACCAGAGCGATCGGCAAGTCTTTTGGTACAGGATTAACAGTTGATCCCATAAAAGCAAAACTAGCGATGATAACAGCAGCTATAATACCTAACAAGCCACCTAGAACCATCTTTTGTTTAAAAAATTGCTTTACTGTAAGCATTTTTAAATTATTCCTCCTAGCATTCGTCTAACAAAAAAGATAGATAACGAACAATGTGTAGTTTATAATAAAATAATATAGTTTATAGCAGAATGGTGTAGTTTATAACGAAATCATGTTGTTTATAATGGAATTATATCGTTTTTTCTACAAAATTCAATTTACATTTAAGACATAAATGTAAGAT
>NZ_JAGDQK010000098.1:0-3729 GCF_017498755.1 Bacillus sp. XF8
TTTCTAGAGTAATAGGATCAGTATGTCCAAGTGTTAGAGATTACTTACACGCATATTAAAGTTTTTGCACCAGAACCATAAAAAGAGATAGAACGGCTTTCAAAAAAACATTGGACTATTCTATGTCGTGACATGACTATTGGAACAGCTCACTAATGGTATAATGTCTTCCTTGGCAAAATTCAGCTCAGACCGTTCGGATGTCTCTCCAAATATTTTGCTCTTGCTCCATTCAGCAACTCCATCAATACCATAATATCTTCCTCAGTTGAATCGTAGTTCGTAATGCAAGCTCGCAGTACTGGAGCCTTGTTTATTTCGTATACTGAAATCCATGCCTGCCCTGAACGTAATATCTCTTGACATATAAATGATGCGAAATTCGATTGGATCTTTGAGTGAATATTGGAATCTGTAAAGCATACGACAGGCAATACGGTATCATTGACAACCTTCCAGTTAGAGCAAGCAAGCTCCCAGCGTAACCGATTGCCCATCTCTGTCTGGTGCTGCACCATGCTGCGATAGCCTTCCCAACCAACCGTTACAAGCGATAAATACACTTTCAAACCGATAAACCTTCGCGACCATTGAATCGAATGGGTGAACGGATCAATAACATCCAGATCAAATCCTTCTTTCGGCATATAATCTGCCGTGATACTGAATGTTTTATGTAAGATGTCCTTATGTCGTGTAATATAAATTCCCGCCCCCATCGGGACAGACATCCACTTGTGCGCATCGAAGGTAATGGAGTCAGCTCGGCCAATACCATGAAGTAGTTCAAGCAGTTCTGGTGCAAACACGGAGGCTCCACCGTACGCAGCATCCACATGCAGCCACAGTTGCTCACGTTCAGCCAAGTTTGCCATTTCGTTAATGGGATCAATCGCTCCGGCGCCGGTCGTTCCACCCGTCGCAATGATGAGAAAAGGAGTGTATCCAGCAGCGCGATCCACTTGAATTTGATGATGAAGCGCATGAACATCGATATGCATTTCAGAGTCCGTCGTAATAATGCGAAGGGAATCTGTACCCAGGCCGCAGGAACGCGCTGCCTTTACCAGAGAATGGTGGCTCTCAGCAGAGGCGTACATGACGGGATTCGTGGGGAGTGACCTCAGCCCCTCTTTGGCATAAGATGGAAAATGATGCACTAGTGCGGTCAGTACGGCCGTCAAATTTGCTTCCGCTCCCCCCGTTGTAAATGTCCCATCTGCTGCCTCTGCTGAATAACCGAATTTTGAAGCTATCTCTTTCAATACATAATTCTCCATTTCGACCGCTACAGGTGCATGGCTCCAGGCTGCAAGCTGCGGATTGAATGCTGCAGTAATCGTATCCGCCATAATTCCCATGAAGTTGGGCCGCGGATTATATAGACCGAAATATCGCGGGTGTGGCGTATGTACCTGGTATTGCCTTAATCCCTCCAGGATATGATAAATCGCCTCGCGCGCGCTGACGGGATGCTCAAAAGATAATCTACGTGCGTATTCTGCAACCGCATCCACGCTGAGTTCAGGTGAGACACGAACCTCGCGTATGTGCGTCATATAGTCATTGACTTGCTCCAACAGATAGGTTCCAATGTCCATGCGTTCGTCCGTATCAAGATTAAGAATTGAATTATGCTTCATCATGTGGAAAATGCATCTCCCTTCATCTTGTAAAATTCCATTGCTGATTCAGATTATACACTCGTAGAACTCGGGTGTATGCATCTTCGAATAAAACCGCAACATTTCGAAACAATATCTCTCCACTTGGCGACGCGGTCGGCGCACGCCAGCGACGGTAGCCAAAATGAATAATCCACCATAAAATTTGAAACGTGAGCAAGCATCTATACTTAGAGTAGGAACTATTGGTTTTATTGTATTGAATATTGGCTTAGCGTATATTTTCGTAAAAATGTGGGCGGTACGCCTATACGTAACCTTGTGAACTTTGCAATATCTTCTACTGACATTCCGTAAGGTTCGTTTCATTTTTGGGATAACCCTAAAATTATTTTTATGCCTTTTGGTACTATGTTTTTACTCAAAAACCACCATCCCCAAAGGTGTACCTTTTGAAACACTTTTACAGAGAATTTTTATTAGAGGACACTATATCATTCCGAGGAAAGTATTTCTCAATATACAACCATGTCAGATTTTCCAATTTTCTGTTATTATCAACTAGCAATATCTGGTTTGAAACTATTAAATTTAAAAGGAGTGGGAAAATCAATGACGTTTAAAGTTGGTATGAAGTATATGTTTAAAAATAAAAACAGTAGAAAATATCTAGACATATCAGGAAACCAAACAGGTAATAATGCTAATGTTCAACAATATGAATATCTCGCAGATGCACCTTCTGAAAGGTTTTTTCTTCATCCGTTAGATAACAATTATTATGCAATGATTAATGTAAATAGTGGTAAGGTTATAGACATATCAGGAAATCAAACAGGTAATAATGCCAATATTAAACAATATGAGTGGCTTGGCGAGGCACCTTCTGAATACTGGTACTTTCATCGTGAAGCGGATGGGCATTATGTTATTGAATCAAAACATAGTGGAAAGGTTTTAGATATAGCAGGAAACTCAACAGCTAATAATGCTAACGTTCAACAATATGAGTTTCTTCGTGATGCACCTTCTGAAAGATTTGCTGTTGAAGAAGCGGGAAGCGTATCTCTCCCATCAATAAATACGCAACCATTATCAGCTGTACCAGAATATAAAACGATTAATGATCAACTTCCAGAAGAAACAGAGCGTGCGGTAACAGCCTTTACAATAGTTCCGTCTATCTCAGTAAAAGATCCACATTATGGCGGAGATACAGCCAAACAAATAAAAGAAAATCCTTATTATATGGTTGTAAAAAACAATGGTGGAAAAAACAAGAATCTTATGTTTTAGCTCCTAGTGAAACATATAAATTTGAAACTAAAACTGGTATAAAAGTAACTGATCAAGAAACTGCTACAAGGACAGTAAGTTGGAGTATTGGTGCTGATATGGGATTTAGTTTTAAAGGGTTTTCGTTAGGTCTGTCTTCTCAATATTCTACACAATTACAGACTTCTATAAGTCATACAACTGAACAATTAAAAGAAGAAACGCACACACACACAGTAACTAATCCATTTTTAGAGAGAATGGCGTATTCTAGATATATATTAACGACAGAATATTCTGTTCAAAGAAAAAATGGTACTATCGTAAATGCTCCTTGGACGATGACTGATAAGACAAAAGCACATGCTGTGACTTTTCCAAAATCTAAAGAAAATATATTAAATGAAAATACAAAGCAAATATCAAAAAGTGAAAGTGTAAACTAAAAAATATTTATGAAAAACACCTGATCTCAATACATTGAATCAGGTGTTTTGTATTCTAATTCCCCCGTTTCAGGGATTCGGGAAAAAACACCCAAGTACCAAAAACGAACGTTTAAGGAACTTCATTTATTTCTAATAAGGCTAATAGAAATACGATCAAAAATTAGTTCCAAAACTCATTACCAAAAACAAAGCACCATAAAAAGGATTAAATATCGTTTATGGAACATTCTTAACGTACGGTAAAACCAAATTTTTTTGCCTTAAAAATTCCTTAGCGTACGAAATTCGCGTTTTGTTGGCGGGACCCCATCGCTATCAAGCTAAGCTCATACAACGTCACTTATAGTAGAGGTTATTTCTTTTTTTCTAGAGGATACATG
>NZ_JAGDQK010000099.1:0-3647 GCF_017498755.1 Bacillus sp. XF8
AAATACCCCATATATCATTCTCCTGCTCACACTTTTTCTACAGGTTATCTCAGTTTAGAAATCTTTGCAACAGAACCTAAAGGAAACTACCATTTATTTATGATTCAATCATAATAGGCTAATCCTTTATTCACTTCTTGTATGTCGAAGAAAGAAGGATCAAAATCTAATAAATCCCATTCATCATAGAGTGAATATTGTGGGTGTGAAGGATCTTTTATTGCTTCTAAAAATTCAAGATATCCTGGAATACCCCCAATATCTTCTAATGGGGCTGCATTTTCTCCGCCTATACATGTTACCTCATCAGAGGATTGATCCAGTATATTTTCAACTTGAATCTGTAGCAACCAATGATCTCCAAAGTCGTATACATATTGAAAAATCTGATCCTTCTTTTTGATCTGTTCAAGTAACATGGTTCTACCAGCAAGTAGCATCCGAGATGGCGTCGTCTTTTCCAATGTAGAAAAGGAAATGCTCGAATCAGGTGGAGCCGATATAGCATATTTTCCTACAGTAAATTCAAACAAATGTTGGTGCTCCCACTGAAATAAGCATTGAATCACATCGTGTAAATCAGCAAAAGTTAATTTTGCAGGTAAAATAACCTTTCTCCAAATGGGGAAAGGGCATTCCACTAATTCCAAATGTAATTGATAACATTTCATTCTTGTTTCCTCCCGTCTGAAATAATGGCATATTTCTCATTTTCACTGAAATCATGAGAAATGGATAGTAAAAATCAACGAAAGGAATCAAAAATCATGATATTTTATAAAGAATGCATTAAAATATGCTCAAATTGTGTCTAAATGTACGTTATCAAGACCTAAATTTATAAATGCTTAAAATTAAAAGGCTTACACATATTAGATATGACTAATATGTATAGACCAGCATTGTTTTGCCTAGGTTCTCTTTATAGTAACTAGTCCCTCTTGATTTTTTTCGTGATCCCATTCTACTTGAATTTCGAATGTTCCTTCTTCAAAGAACAAAGGGAATCTTCTACGAATGGATTTTTGCATAGGAAGATTGTAAGCTTCATTGATATTTACCCAAACAGTTTTTCCTTCTGGCGAATCTTTAAGTAAGTCCCCCTTAAAGTCCTTTGTAAAATAGTTAAATATCATATATCGATCTTTGGCGATTAGATTAACATATTCATAAAGTCCTTTATAAACAAGGTTGCTAACTTCAAGACCAGTTTCCTCTTTAACTTCTCTAATAGCACTATCAACAATACTTTCCGGAAATTCTACTTTTCCTCCAGGAGGAATGAATCCTTTGAAATCGTCATGCTGTCTATCGAGGAGTAAAACCTTGTCCTCATTTTGAATCATACATACCGTCCAAATTTTATAATTTATCCCATTATCCATTCTGTTTCTCCCTCATTTTTCATCTGAATTCTACCATGCTATTAAAATAAGAACGAGAGACATCGTTCTTCTCATACCCTAAATTTGTTTATATACATCCGCATATGCTACTTTCAATTGCTCTCGAAGCTGCTTATTTTCCTCTTCTACTTTTTTGATTCTTCGCTTCAATGATGGCATCTTTATTGTTCTCGTCAATCTCTTGCTTAATTTGCTTAGGAGTAGGAACTTGTAATTGTTGCTCACGCAAAGACTCAATTCGTTTCCGTATTTCCATATTATTGTAAAGGGTTGCTTTGCTAACACCAGCTTCACTTCTTGAACTCTCAATCTAACCACCTCCAATAATTTGAACATGAGCTACATAATGAACGAACTATACTAAATATGTAAGCTACAGTTTATGTTTCTAATATTTATAAAAAGAGAGAATATTCGCCTCTATATTGAACGAACAATCCTCTCATCATAATACTCTAATTAACGTACAATTTTCTTTTTTTGATATGGTGCCCCCTACAGATGACCACATTTACTACAACAATGTACAGATTTTACTACGATATGTTTTCTCTGTTTCATTTCTACATCTCCTTAATTTTTCGACAATTCATTGTTATTCTATATTCTCGACCTTATAAAACTTTATAGCCAATTTGTTTTAGTATAGTTTATCTCCTATTTAAACCACATTAATATACCCATATGAAGTATTTAAATGTGGTTTATAACAAGGAAAAAGCGAAAAAATCATTAATATTATTTTTTATAATTACAAATACACACCAAAAGGAGACGAGACGATGATGTATATGAATGATTCATATACAAATAATAAGTAAGCAAGTTCTTCTAACTTATCAGCTCACACAATATATAACTGGGGGAGAATAATATGAAGAAAAAAACACTTATAACAGCTATGGGTATGATACTTACTGTGGGGATTTTCACAGGATGTACGAATCAATCAGATTCTAAAAGTACATCTCATCAACACGAGGCAAAGAACGAAAAAGCAAATAAAGAGAATGAGCATGCAGGTCATAACGAAAAGAAACCACAAGATATGAATGTTTCATGGGATTTGTCACCTTATAATCCAAAAGAAAATCAAAAAGAAAAACTAGCTATTGAAGTGAAAGACAGTCAAAATAAACCGATAGAAGACTTTGAAATTAATCACGAAAAGAAAATGCATTTGATTGTAGTAAGTAAAGATTTATCTTATTTCAATCACATACACCCTACATATGATGGGAACGGAAAGTTCAATGTAGACGTCAGCTTTCCAAAAGGCGGAGAGTATAAATTCATCGCTGACTTTATTCCAAAAGGTGGTTCACAAACTACCCAAACACATACGATTAAAGTAGAAGGGACAGAACAAAAAGTAGGGCCTCTTCAAGCTGACAAATCATTAGTAAAAGTTGCGGATGGAAAAGAAATCACATTGAGTTATGACGGCGAATTAAAACCAAACAAAGAGGTCATGCTGAACTTTAGTATTAAAGATGCAGCTACAAAGAAACCAATTACGGATCTTGAAACATATTTAGGTGCAATTGGGCATGTTGTCATTTTAAGTGAAGATACTGAAAAATACCTTCATGTACATCCAGCCGATTCAAAAACCATGGGACCTGAAGCTATGTTCCACACAGAATTTCCAACAAGTGGAACATATAAGATATGGGCGCAATTCCAGCATAAAGGAAAAGTATTTACAGTACCTTATGTAATTACTATCCCTTAACAATAATCAATAATCTACACTCCATTCTATATTGGAAATAGCAACAGAAAAAGCATCGATTTTTTCGATGCTTTTTTAGCTTTATTACGGAAAGTTATTATCGAATGTGATTTGCATACGGGTCATATAAACCAGTGAGCTATACAACACTTACTGATAAAATTATTGTTCCTACCACTAACAATCCATTAGCAATAATTTTATCGTTCTTTTTGCGTGTGAATATCCCCAGTGAAATAAAAATGGTTCTGGTGCAAAAATCATTTGATAGAGGCATAGAAACCTACATAGACTGTTCAATGGTAGATTATGATGCAATTCCAAATAATTTATGTATGAATCTAACTTCATTTTGAGCAGACTTCACCTGTAAGTGAAGTTGTCTTTTTTTCATCATATGCATGGTTTCAACGCCACTCAATATAGAAGTGGCTGTTTCATATGACTTGAATCCTAACATAGAACGTACACGTTTCTTAATGAAACGGTGATCTTGTTCCACTATA